>NZ_JBHVET010000081.1:0-17954 GCF_042802135.1 Kitasatospora sp. NPDC057512 | reverse complement strand
GTCATGCCGCGGGGGCGGGCACGGCCGTCGGGGAGGCCGGCTCAGCCGATGGTGGAGCCGGTGATCGGGGCGGACAGCTCGACGGTCTCGCCCTTGAGCCCGGTCTTGACGAACTGCCAGCTCAGGCCGGTGATGACGCCCTTGTCCAGCGGGGCCAGCTTGGCGAAGGCGGGCTGGCTGAGGTCGATGTGGGTGGAGTCGCAGGAGGGACACTGGTCCTTCACCGGGACGGTGACGGTCTTGCCCTGGTAGGTCACCTTGACCGAAATGCCCTTGCAGACCGGGTCGTTGTTCGGGTTGGCGGTGGTCCACCAGGTGTGCGAGACGGCGACCAGCATCTGGGTGGAGGCGTTGATCTGGGTGCCGCAGGCGCCGTAGCCGGCGTCGGTGTAGTAGGTCGCCTTGCCGGTCATGGGCTTGTTGATCGGTATCGCCGCGCTGGCGGAGCCGGCCGTGAGGGCGATCAGGGCGGCTGCGGCGAGCGGGGCGCCCGCGAGGATCCTGAGGTTCTTGCCGATGGCGCGCATGGTTCGTTCCCTCCGGTTGCGATGAAGGTCATGAGCATGACAGGCAGAAGTCGGCACATTCGCACGGAAATTCACCGACCGAACGCCTCTGTGGAGGAAACGTATGCGCCCGACCGCAAGGTGGTCCAGACCTCCACGCTGTTGGCATGAACACAAGGCAAGCATCTTTACCAATGCGGCCGAAGGGGCGAAGATGCGTGACCGCCCTGCCACGGAGGGTGTTGACAGACCGTCACCCGAGCCCCCGGAGGCCCCCTCAGATGCGCACCACGCTCGTCGCCCTGCTCCTCGGCAGCGTCCTGCTCCCGACCACCGCCCCCGTCACCGCCGGCGCCGCGCCGCGCGAGGTGAACCAGGGCTACAGCATCCCGGTCGCCGGCGTGACCGACCTCGGCGCGCTGCCCGTCCTCGCCAGTCTCGGACTGGACTTCGCCCGGCTGCTCGGGCAGTAACGACCACACCGCCGTCACCGAACGTCACAGCCGCACCGACATCCGGGCAGGCGTCGGCCCCGAGGCGGGAATCGCCCGCGCCGGCCCGGATTACTTCCGCTCCGAAAATTAGTAACCCCGCCCCCGGGCCACAAGCCCGAACGCCCGCCCGCAGCGCTCCCGCCATCCCCCCGTCATCCGCCGCAACACCCGGCAAGCGGCCGCAAGCCGCCGCAACGAAGCGGCAACACCCGCTCCCACCAGCCAAGATGACGATTGACAGGGGCCCGGGCGGTTCAGCACGATGAGGCCCGAGCCCATCCGCAGCGACCAGGAAGGAGGGCCGATGGCCACCGTCGTCCGCCCCGTCCCCCGCCGCTGCCCGCGCCGCTGTTGTCGCGGCGCCCTCGCCCGCTGACCGTCCGCCGAACCGGACCGTCACGCCCGTACGCCGTCCGCCCGCCGTGCGGAGCCGTGCGCCCAGCGTCGTCTGACGCCGCTCCGCTCGCCCGCCGTCCGTCACACGGCGTAGCCGTACTCGCCGTCACCACACCCATCCCGAAAGGGCCCCGCCATGACCACCGCCCCCGCCTCCCCCGCCACCCCCGCCGAATCGACCACCGCCGACGCCACCGCCGCGACCCCACTCCGCCTCACCCCCGTCGCCGGCCGGATCGGCGCGCTCGTGCACGACATACGCCTCGGCGGCGACCTCCCCGCCGGGACCGTCGCCGCCCTGGAGGCCGCCCTGTACGAGCACAAGGTGCTCTTCTTCCGCGGCCAGCAGCACCTGGACGACGCCGGGCAGGAGGCCTTCGCCCGGCTGCTCGGGCAGCCGGTCGGCCACCCCACCGTGCCCAGCGCGGACGGCCGCTACATCTTCGAGCTGGACGCCACCAAGGGCGTGCGCGCCAACAACTGGCACACCGACGTCACCTTCGTCCCGTCCTACCCCAAGGCCTCGATCCTGCGCTCCCTGGAGGTCCCGCCGGCCGGCGGCAGCACCGTCTGGGCCAACACCGCGGCCGCCTACCGGGACCTGCCCGCCCCGCTGAAGGCGCTCGCCGAGAGCCTGCGCGCCGTCCACACCAACGACTACGACTACGCCGCCCGGCTCGCCCTGCGCCCCGAGCTGGCGGACAACGCCGAGGTCGCCAGGCTGTTCCGGGACGTGTTCGTCTCCACCGCCTTCAAGACCGAGCACCCGGTGGTCCGGGTCCACCCGGTGACCGGTGAGCGGACCCTGCTGCTGGGCGCCTTCGCCCAGCGCGTCCAGGGCGTCTCGGGCGACGACAGCAAGGCGCTGATCGACCTCTTCCAGCGCTACGTGGAGCGACTGGAGAACACCGTCCGCTGGGACTGGCAGGTCGGCGACGTGGCGATCTGGGACAACCGCGCCACCCAGCACTACGCCGTCGCCGACTACGGCGACGAGCCGCGCCTGGTGCGCCGGATCACCCTGGACGGCGACCTGCCGGTCGGCGTGGACGGCACCCCGAGCCGGCTGCTGGAGCCCGCCGACCCGCCGCGCGTGCCGGGCCTGGTGCCCGCCGAGGAGCTCGAAGCGGCCAACTGACCGGGGCCGCGAAGGACTACGGCAGCGGATCCGCGCCCATGACCACGTCCACCGCCCCCCGCGCCGGCGACGACCGCCGGGACGCCAACGCCTCCGCCGTCCTGCGCACGGTGCTCGACCACGGGCCGATCGCCCGCAGCCGGGTCGCCGCGCTCACCGGGCTCAGCGCCTCGGCCGTCTCCCGACAGGCGGTGGACCTGGTCCGGCTCGGACTCCTGCACGAGCGGCCCGAGTTGGCGGCCGCCGGGGCCGGCACCCTGGGCCGCCCGCAGCTGCCGCTCGACCTCGACCCGGACCGCCTCGCCGTGGCCGGGCTGCACATCGGCCTGCCGTTCACCACCGTCGCGCTGCTCGACCTGCGCGGCCGGGTGCTGCGGCGCAAGGAGGTCCCGCACCGCGGCCGGACCGGCCCTGACCTGCTGCGGCCGCTGCTGGCCCGGCTGCCCCGGCTGATCGACACCCTGCGCGGGGACCGTACGGTGGTCGGTCTCGGCGCCGTCACCGGCGGCTCGGTCGATCCGGGGTCCGGGGTGATCGTCCGTCACGATCCGTTGCGGTGGCGGGACCTGCCGCTGCGCGAGCTGCTGGCGGACGCCACCGGACTGCCCGTCCAGGTGGACAACCACGCCCGGGCGCTCACCCTGGCGGAGATCCTCTTCGGCCACCCGGCGGCCCGCCGCAGCATGGTGCAGCTGTTCGTCGGCCACGTGGTGGACGCGGCGCTGGCGGTCGCGGGCACCGTCCACCTGGGCCCGCCCTCGGCCACCGGCGACCTCGGCCACCTCCCGGTCTCCGGGACGGTCACCGACCCGGACGCGGACAGCCGGGAGCGCTGCCACTGCGGGCGGCTCGGCTGTCTCTCGGTGGCCGCCTCGGACACCGCGCTGTTCGCGGCGGCCACCGCCGAGGGGGTCACTGCCGGCCCGGACCGGGCCCAGCTGATCGCCGCCGTCCGGCGCGGCGACCCCACGGCCGACCGGCTGGTCCGCAACCGGTCCCGGCTCGTCGGCCGCGCGCTCGCCCTGCTCGCCGACGTGGTCAACCCGGACCTGGTGGTACTGACCGAGACCTTCGCCCTCCTCGACCCGGCCCAGCTCGACGTCGTCCGGGCCGAGTTCGCGCTCCGCTCGCACCTGCACCGGGACGCCGGCCTGCTGATCGCCCAGCAGCGCGGCCGGGACGTGCTCGCCGTGGCCGCCGGAGCGCCGGTGCTCGGCGAGCTGTACGCCCGGCCGGTCCACGCGCTCACCGCCCCCCGCGCCGCCCGCCGCCCGTAACCGCCCCCGTTCACCCGCAACCACCCCGATCGCCCGCCGCCCCGAAGGACCGCCATGACCGCGCTCCCCCGTCCCCCCGCCCCGAGCCGCCGGGCCCTGCTGCGCGCGGGCCTCGCCGGCGCCGGACTGCTGACGCTCGCGGGCTGCCGCTCGGCCGTCGAGCACGCCCGGAGCGCGGCCGATGCCGTGGACGCCGACTCCCCGCGCCGGGGCGGCGTGCTGACCGTCGCGACCGGCATCGACATCACCCCGAGCCTGCTCTTCGCCGTGAGCGCCAACACCCTCGTCCAGCGCCTCGCCTTCAACACCCTCACCCGGTACGACGACCGGCTCCGGCCGCAGCCCGAGCTCGCCACCGCCTGGGAGGTCTCACCGGACGGCCTGGGCGTCACCCTCAAGCTGCGCGAGGACGTGCTGTTCCACAGCGGCCGCCGGTTCACCGCCGACGACGTCGTCTTCGCCGTCAGAAATCTCCAGAACCCGGCCCGGTCCGCCCAGTTGAGGTCCACCGCCGCCGCCGTCACCGACTTCCGCAAGAACGGCGACTTCGAGCTGACCCTGGTGCTCGCCCACCCGGTGAGCAACCTCTTCGACCTCTTCGAATTCATGATCGTCCCGGACCGGGAGAGCATCGAGGACGCCGTCACCGGCACCCGGCTGATCGGCACCGGCCCGTTCGCCCTCACCGGGCGCAAGCCCGGCTCCTCGCTCTCCTTCGCCCGCAACGAGCACTACTGGAACCCCGGCCGCCCCCACCTCGACGGCGTGGAGATCCGGATCATCCCGCAGGCGGAGTCGCTGCTGTCCTCGCTCAGGACCGGCCAGACCCACCTGTCCTACAACGTCCGCGGCAAGGACGCCGCGACCCTGGTCGACGACCCGCGGTTCCGGATCAGGCAGTACGACACCGGCTCCGGCGCCTACTACATCGGCGTGGACGTCACCGCCGAGCACGTCCGCGACAAACGCGTCCGCCAGGCCATCGCCTGGGCCGTCGACCGCGACCGGCTCGTCCGGCAGGCCCTCGGCGGCTACGGCACCGTCTCCTCGGTGCCCTGGCCCAAGTCCTCCCCGGCCTACACCGAGGCCGGCGCCACCCACTACCGGCACGACCCGGAGCGGGCCCGGGCACTGCTCCGGGAGGCGGGCGCCGAGCACATCACCCTGCCCTTCGCCCACTCCAACGAGGCCGGGCCGACCGCCGTCGCACAGATCCTCCAGTACGACCTCCGGCAGGTCGGCATCGAGACGGTGCTCCAGCCCGCCGACTCGCCGACCATGCAGAAGCAGCTGATCTCCCAGTCCATGCCCGCCCTGTGGACGCTCAGCCACGGCTTCGCCCAACTCCAGCCGGCGACCCTCGCGGTGAGCGCCTACCCCTTCAACGAGGCCAGGAACAGCTCCCGTTTCGCCTCCCCCGCCTACACCGACGTGGTGCAGCGGGCCTGGAACCGCAGCGACAGCGACAGCCCCGAGGCCAGGGCGCTCCACCAGCAGATCACCGACGTGCTGCTGGACGAGGAGTTCGTGATCGACCTCGCCATCGCCGGACTGGTCGAGGTCGCGGGCCGCCGGGCCCGGGGCGTCACGCTCAACAAGTTCGGCTACCTCAACCTCGACGACGCCTACCTCACGGCCTGAGCAGGACGGCCCCCCAACCCATGCGCACCTTCCTCCTGAAACGCCTCCCCAGCGGACTGCTCGTCCTCGCCCTCGCCTCCTTCCTGGTCTTCCTCATCCTCCGGCTGATCCCCGGCGACCCGGCCACCACACTCGCCGGACCGGACGCCGCCCCCGCCACCGTCGCCGCCATCCGCGCCCGACTGGGGCTCGACCAGCCGCTGTTCGGCCAGTACGCGAGCTGGCTCGGCCACCTGCTGAGCGGCGACCTCGGGCCGAGCTACGCGATCGGCGGCCAGGTCTCCGACCTGATCGGCAACGGCCTCGGCGCCACCGTCCAACTCACCCTCGGCGCACTGCTGCTGGTGGTGCTGATCGCGCTGCCGCTGGCCGTGGTCGGCGCCACCACCAGGCGCGGCCCGGTCGCCGCCGCCGTCCAGGCGGTCACCACCGGCGTGCTGGCGGTCCCGCCGTTCGTCACCGGCGTCCTGCTGGTCCTGGTCTTCGCCGTCTCCTTCGAACTGCTCCCGGCCGGCGGGCACGAATCCCTGCTCGCCGAACCCGACCTGGCCGTCCAGTACCTGGCGATGCCCGCGCTCTGCCTGGCCCTGCCCAGCGCCGCCGTACTGGCCCGCTACCTCAAGGACGGCATCGAACGCGCCCTCGCCGAGGACTACGTCCGCACCGCGACCGCGCTCGGCGTCACCCGGCGGCGGATCGTCTGGCGGCACGCCCTGCCCAACGCGCTGCCCTCCGCCGTCACCGTCCTCGGCCTCCAGATCGGCCACCTCGTCGCCGGGGCCGTCCTGGTGGAGCGGATCTTCGCCTGGCCGGGCCTCGGCCAGCTGATCGAGCAGGGCGTGCTGCGCCGCGACTACCCGCTGGTGCAGGACCTGCTGCTGCTCGTGGTCGCGGTCTACGTGGCCGTCCAACTGCTCACCGACCTGGCCTACACCTGGCTCGACCCCCGGATCCGCTGGGAGTGACCCGATGACCACCGCCGCCCTTCCCCTCAAGTCCGCCGCGCCGCGCGGCCGTTACCGCTCCGCCCTGCTCAGCCCGCGCGGCCTGACCGGCCTCGTCCTGGTCGGCGCCGTCGCCCTGGCCGGGCTGTTCGCACCGCTGCTCACCGGCACCGACCCGAACACCCAGAGCGCGCTCGCCCTGGCCGGCCCCAGCGCCGCGCACCCCTTCGGCACCGACGACCTCGGCCGCGACCTGTACAGCCGGGTGCTGCACGGCATCGGCACCGACCTCGCGCTGATCGTCACCGCCGTCCCGGTCGGCGCCCTGCTCGGCTGCTCCGCCGCCCTGCTCGCGGCCGCCTCCCGGTGGGCCGACCTCGCCGTCCAGCGCGCCTTCGACCTGCTGCTCGCCTTCCCCGGACTGATCCTCGCACTGGCCGTCACCGCCGTCCTCGGCCCGGGCCGCTGGCCGGTGGTGATCGTCATCGCGCTGGCCGAGATCCCCGGCTACGGACGGCAGTTGCGGGCCGGCATCCTGGTCCAGCGGGAACGCGAGTACGCCCTTGCGGCCAGGGTCGGCGGCGCCTCCCGGGCCCGGGTGCTGCTGCGGCACGTGCTGCCCAACGCCGTCGACCCGCTGATCGTGCAGACCGCCGTGGCGCTCTCGCTCGGCGTGTTCATCGAGGGCGCGATGAGCTTCCTCGGCCTCGGGGTCCGCCCGCCGGAGCCCACCCTGGGCAGCATCCTCAGCCAGTCCGTCGCCTACCTGGCCACCCACCCGACCTTCGCGGCCGCCCCGCTGGCCGCCACCACCGCGCTGGTGCTCGGCTTCACGCTGATCGCCGAGGCCCTGAACCGGGGGATCCGCCGATGACCACCGTGCTCCGCGTCACCGACCTCACCGTACGGTTCGGCGATGCCGACTCCCCAGGCGCCGCGCCCGACTCCCCGGGCACCGCGCCCGGCTCCCCCGGCACCGCGTCCGGTTCGCAGGGCGCCGCCGCCGTCGACGGCGTCTCCTTCGACCTCGAAGCCGGCGACACCCTGGGCATCGTCGGCGAGTCCGGCTCCGGCAAGTCCACCACCGCGCTGGCGCTGCTGCGGATGCTGCCGCCCGGCGGCCGGATCACCGCCGGCTCGGTCGAACTCGCCGGGCAGGACCTCGCCGCCCTCCCCGAGACCGCGCTGCGCGCCCTGCGCGGGCGACGGATCGCCATGGTCTTCCAGGACCCGATGTCCTCGCTCAACCCCGTGCTCACCGTCGGCCGCCAGCTGGACGAGGCGCTGCGCGCCCACGGCGGCACCCTCCGGAAGGCCGAACGGCAGGCCCGCGCCGCCGAGTTGCTCGACCTGGTCGGCATCCCCGACGCCGCCGGACGGCTGCGCGACCACCCGCACCGGTTCTCCGGCGGCCAGCGCCAGCGCGTCATGATCGCCCTCGCACTCGCCCACGACGCCGAGGTGCTGGTCGCCGACGAACCGACCACCGCCCTCGACCCCACCGTCCAGCAGCAGATCCTGCGGCTGCTGGCCCGGATCAACCGGGAGACCGGCACCGCCCTGGTGGTGATCAGCCACGACCTCGGGGTGATCGCCCGGACCTGCCGCCGGCTGCTGGTCATGCGGCACGGCCGGGTGGTCGAGCACGGCACCACCGCCGAGGTCCTCGCCCGGCCCGAACACCCCTACACCCGCGAGCTGCTGGCCGCCGTACCGCGCCTGGAGGAGCCCTCCCGGGCGGCCGCCAACAGCACCCCGGGCACCCGGCCGCTGCTCACCGTCCGCGGCCTGACCAAGACGTACGGCTCCCGGCGGCGCGCCGTCACCGCGCTGCACGGCGTCGACCTCGACCTGCACCCCGGCGAGACGCTCGGCCTGGTCGGGGAGTCCGGCTCCGGCAAGTCCACCCTGGCCCGCGCCCTGGTCCAGGCGCACCCGCCGTCCGGCGGCAGCATCCGCTTCCCCGGCGAGGAACCGGGCCGCGGGGCACGGCGCGGCGGGCCGCGCCGCGAGGTCCAACTCGTCTTCCAGGACCCGTACTCCTCGCTCAACCCCCGGATGACCGCCGGGCAGATCATCGCCGAGCCGCTGATCGCCCACCGCCTCGGCGACCGGGAGCAGCGCGCCGCCCGGGTCGCCGAACTGCTGGAGCAGGTCGGGCTGGACCCGGCCGTGGCCGACCGCCACCCGCGCGCCTTCTCCGGCGGCCAGCGCCAACGCATCGGCATCGCCCGGGCCCTGGCGCCCGAGCCGAGCGTGCTGGTCTGCGACGAGCCGGTCTCCGCGCTGGACGTCTCGGTCCAGGCCCAGGTGATCGAGCTGCTCGCCCGGCTCCAGCGCGAACTCGGCCTGGCCGTCCTGTTCATCGCCCACGACCTGGCGGTGGTCCGCCGGGTCAGCCATCGGATCGCGGTGATGCACCGCGGCCGGATCGTCGAGACCGGCCCGGCCGACCGGGTCGTCACCGCACCGGAACACCCGTACACCGCCGAGCTGTTGGCCGCCGTTCCGGGCCTGGAGCCCGCCCCGGCAACCGCCCGCTGAGCCGCCCCCGTACCCCGCCCGTCCGAGCCACCCCCCGGAGCACCGCGTGAGCACCGCAGCCGAGCCGAACCCGCAGCCGAATCCTCAGCCCGACCCGCAGCCCGACCCGCACCGCCGCGATCCGTACGCCGGATTCCCCGGCACCGTCGGCCGCACCTTCGCCGAGTCCGTCCCCGCCTGGCCGCGGCGGGTCCGCCCGCGCGAGGGCGCGCCCAACATCGTCGTCGTGCTGATCGACGACATGGGCTACAGCGACATCGGCCCGTTCGGCGCCGAGATCCCCACCCCCACCCTGGACCGCCTCGCCGCCACCGGCGTCCGGCTCGCCAACTACCACACCATGCCGCTCTGCTCCCCCGCCCGGGCGGCCCTGCTCACCGGCCTCAACCCGCACCGGGTCGGCTACTCCTTCGTCGCCAACGCCGACCCGGGCTTCCCCGGCTACGGCATGGAGGTCGCCGGGGACATCCCCACCCTGGCCGAACTGCTGCACGACGCCGGCTACGCCACCTACGCGGTCGGCAAGTGGCACCTCACCCGGGACTCCGCCTCCAACGCCGCCGACGACCGCGCCAACTGGCCGCTCCAGAAGGGCTTCGACCAGTACTACGGCGTCCTGGAGGGCCTGACCAGCCTCTTCCACCCGCACCAACTCGTCCGCGACAACAGCCCGTTGGACATCGACGAGTTCCCCGACGGCTACTACTACACCGACGACATCACCGACCAGGCCGTCAAGATGGTCACCTCGCTGCGCGCCCACGACGCGGACAAGCCCTTCTTCCTCTACCTCGCCCACAACGCCGTGCACGGACCGCTCCAGGCCAAGCCCGAGGACCTCGCCCGCCACCGCGGCCGCTACGACGGCGGCTGGGACGAGCTGCGCCGCACCCGCTTCGCCCGCCAACTGGCCGCCGGCCACTTCCCGCCCGGCACCGAGCTGCCCGAGCGCAACTCCGAGGCCGGGTACGAGGTCGGCCCCTGGGACGAACTCACCGACGTCCAGCAGAAGTTGTACGCCCGCTACATGGAGGTGTACGCGGCGATGGTCGACAACGTCGACCAGAACCTCGGCCGGCTCACCGACACCCTGGCCGCCCTCGGCGAACTCGACAACACCATCATCGTGTTCACCAGCGACAACGGCGGCACCGGCGAGGGCGGCGCCGAGGGCACCCGCAGCTACTTCAGCCGCTTCGTCCACCACCCGAACCTGCCGGCGGACTGGAACCCGGACGTCCGACGCGAGATCGACCTGATCGGCGGCCCGCAGAGCCTGGTGCACTACCCGCGCGGCTGGGGCATGGCCTCCAACACGCCCTTCCGCCTCTACAAGGGCCAGACCTACGCGGGCGGCGTACGCGTCCCCTTCGTGCTCTCCTGGCCGGCCGGCCTGCCCCGCGCCGAGGGCGACACCGGCGTCCGCACCCAGTACCAGTACGTCACCGACATCCTGCCCACCCTGCTCGAACTCGCGGGCGTGGAACGGCCGTCGGAGCGCCGGGGCCATCCGGTCCAGGAGCTCGACGGCACCGGCTTCGCCTCCGTGCTGCGCGACGGCGCCGCGCCCAGCACCCACCACGAGCAGTACTGCGAGATGACCGGCAACCGCAGCTACTACCGCGACGGCTGGAAGCTGGTCACCCTGCACCGCCCGGGCACCCCGTACGACGACGGCGAGTGGGCGCTGTACGACCTGCGCACCGACCCCACCGAGATCCACGACCTCGCCGCCGAACACCCCGGCCTGGTCGAGGAGTTGTCCGCCGCCTGGGAGGCCGCCGCCTGGCGCGACGGGGTCTTCCCGCTCGCCGACGGCAGCGGCGCCCTCGCGCTGCGCGGCCCCGAGGCCGAGCGGCTGCGCCGCCCGGTCACCCTGCTGGCCGGCACCCCCGAACTGGAACGCTACCGCTCCTCCCGGCTGATCGCCTTCCGCTCCTTCACGGTCGAGGTCGCGCTCGACGGCTACCGTCCGGGCGACCAGGGCGTCCTGGTCTCGCACGGCGACCAGGGCGGCGGCTACAGCCTGTACGTCGAGGACGGCCGGCTGCGCCTCGCCTACAACCAGTACGGCGACCTGCTGGAGGCCGACGGGGGCCCGCTGCCGGCCGGCGCCCGGCTGATCACCCTGGAGGCCACCGCGGTCACCGACCTCAGGTGGGAGTTCCGGCTGCTCGTGGACGGCCTGCCGGTGGGCGACACCGGGGACAGCGCTGCGGCCGCCCTGCTCGGCCCGGTCCACCAGCTGATCGGCATGGCCCCGTTCCAGGGCATCAGCGTCGGCATCGACCGTAAGTCCCCGGTCTCCTGGCCGCTGCACGAGCGGCACCGCTCCTTCCGCTACACCGGCGCCCTGCACTCCGTCACCTACCGGCCCGGCGAGCCCGCGCCGTACGACCCGGAGACGGTGGCCCGGGCGCTGCGCGAGGCGGCGGCCGCCTTCGAGTAGCCGGCCCCGGACCGGCCGGTCCGTGCCGATCGGGCCGGGCCGGTCGGCCATGATCCCCGATCACCCGCCAAGATCCCCCCGCCCGGGTTACCCTCGTCCCGCGCGGCAGCCCGGCCGCGCGGCCGACCGAGGGGGGAACGGATGATCGGGGACCTGCTGCCGGACGTCGTGGTGACCGAGGTGGCCTACGAGGACCCGCCGGAGGCCCGGCTGGAGCCCGAGGAGGAGCCCGCCGTCGCCCGCGCCGTCGACAAGCGGCGCCGCGAGTTCACCACCGTCCGGCACTGCGCCCGGGCCGCCCTCGCCCGGCTCGGCGTCCCGTACCGCCCGCTCGTCCCGGGCCTGCGCGGCGCACCGAGCTGGCCGGACGGCGTGGTCGGCAGCCTCACCCACTGCGACGGCTTCCGCGCGGCGGCCGTGGCCCGGGCCGGCACCCTCGCCTCCGTCGGCATCGACGCCGAGCCCGCGCTGCCGCTGCCGGAGGGCGTCCAGGAGGCCGTCGCGCTGCCGGTCGAGCAGCAGCGGCTCGCCAAGCTGGCCGCCGAGCACCCGGACGTCCCGTGGGACCGCATCCTGTTCAGCGCCAAGGAGTCGGTGTACAAGGCCTGGTTCCCGCTGACGCAGGTCTTCCTGGACTTCGACGAGGCCGAGCTGGACCTCTCCCCCGACGGCACCTTCACCGCCCGGCTGCTCGTCCCGGGCCCGGTGGTCAACGGCCGCCGGATCGACGGCTTCGAGGGCCGCTGGGTGGTCCGGGACGGGCTGCTCGCCACCGCGATCGCCGTCGCCCCCTGACCGGCGACCGGCCCCCAGGTCCGTCACCGACCGGCCCTCGATCGGGGCGGCATATCCTCGACCCCGTGACGGTGACCTATGTGATCGACGGCGACGGGATCAAGACCCTGGAGGACTTCTGGGACGTGGTCGGGCGGACCATCGGCGTGGACGGCTACTTCGGCCGCAACCTCGACGCCTTCGCCGACTGCCTGCGCGGCGGCTACGGCACGCCCGAGGACGGCGACTGGGTCATCGAGTGGCGCCACCACGAGGTCTCCCGCCGCAACCTCGGCTACCCGGAGACGGTCCGGCAGCTGGAGCTGCGGCTGGCGCGCGCCCACCCGACCAACCGCGCGCGGATCACCGCCGAGCTGGACGCCGCCCGGGCGGGCAGGGGGCCGACGGTCTTCGACTGGCTGGTCCGGATCATCGAGGAGGAGCACCCGGGCGGCCTGCGCCTGGCCTGACCGCGCTTCACCTGGCCCGACCGCCCCGGGGCCCCACCTCCGGACATCCGGCTACAGCACGTCCGAGAGCCGGACGAAGCGCCGCCCCGCCGCCAGCAGCCCCGGCACCGCCGCCGCCACCCCGGGGGCGGTGCCGCCGCCCGGGCGGTTCATGTGCCCGATCACGATCGCGCCCGGCGGGGCGGCGGCGACCTCCCGCCGCACCTCGGCGGACCGGAGCGTCGCCCCGTCGTCCCCGTTGACGGTGAATCCGGCCACCCGCTGGCCCAGATCGGCGACCACCCGGGCGGCGACGTCGTCGTAGTGCGCGGTGCCGGAGCGGAAGAACCGGGGCGGGTGCCCGAGCAGCCCGGCGAGCTTCTCGGCGTTGCCCGCCACCTCGTCGTACACCTCGCCGACGCCGCGCGTGCCGGCGATGCCGTAGGCGGAACGGCCGGTCACCGAGAGCGGACGGTGGACGGTGCCGTGGTTGCCGATCTCGAACAGCGGGTCGGCGGCCAGCAGCTCGAACTCGTCCGGGTTGGCGTCGATCCAGCGGGCGTTCAGGAAGAGCGTGGCCGGCACCCCGTGCGCCCGCAGGGCGTCGATCAGGTCGGCGTCGTAGCCGCTGCCGCCGGGGCCGCCGCAGGCGTCGAAGGTGAGCGCCATGGCGCTCTCGCCCTCCGGCAGCTCGGTGATCACCCCGGACACGTCCAGCCCCCACTCGCCCGGGGCCAGCGCGCCGTACCGCTCGACCGCCTCGGCCCGGGTCGCCGTGCGCGGGGGCTGCTTCGCGGGGTCCGGCGAGGGCGTCGGCGTCGGCGCGGGTGTCGGCGCGACGGCCTCGGTGGGCCCGCCCGACGGCGTCGCGGACGGCGCGGCGGACGGCGCGGCGGACGGTTCGGCGGACGGTGGCGCCGAGGCCGACGCCGAGGCCGGACCGGTGCCCGCCGTCCTGCTCCGGCACCCCGCCAGCGCTCCTCCGGCCACCCCCATGAGCAGCGCCCGCCGACTCACCGACACGCCCGTCTCCCATCCGCGCCTTGTCTCGCACGAGCCATGTCTCGCAGGAACCGATTAAACCGATGACATGACTATCAACCGACCATTCGTCACTCCCCGCAACTCGCCCCCGCCCCCACCCGGCGCCTCTTCACCGGCCCGCCCCACCGCCGTGGGCCACGACTCACCCCCGGTTCACCCGCCCGGGTAAGCACGCGAGCGACCCGCCCGTCCCGACCCGCCCGCCCCGATCCGGAGACCTCGATGCCGACCGAGCCCAGCACCCCGCGCCCGAACCGACCAGCCGACCAACCAGTCGACCAGTCAGCCGACCTGCCGACTCCGCAGCCCGCCCGCCGCGACCTGCTCCGCACCGGCCTCGCCACCGGCGCCGCCACCGCGCTCGGCCTCGCCGCCGCCACCGGCCGGGCGGA
This sequence comes from Kitasatospora sp. NPDC057512, assembly GCF_042802135.1. Taxonomy (NCBI): domain Bacteria; kingdom Bacillati; phylum Actinomycetota; class Actinomycetes; order Kitasatosporales; family Streptomycetaceae; genus Kitasatospora; species Kitasatospora sp. NPDC057512. The sequence continues at coordinate 3,906 of NZ_JBHVET010000081.1, read as the reverse complement.
CGCCGCCCCCGCCGACGGCCCCGCCGCCGGCGCCACACCCCCCGACCGCACCCTCACCCTCACCGGCCACCTGCCCACCGGCTCCCCCGACTTCGTCCACCTCCCGGTCGAGGTGCCCGAGGGCGTGCGCGAGATCGCCGTCTCCTACCGCTACGACAAGCCGCCCGTCCCGGCCGGCACCCCCGGCAACTCCTGCGACATCGGCATCTTCGACGAGCGCGGCACCGACCTCGGCGGCCCCGGCTTCCGCGGCTGGTCCGGCGGCTTCCGCACCGAGTTCAGCCTCTCCCGCGGCGCCGCGACCCCCGGCTACCTCCCCGGCCCGGTCAACCCCGGCACCTGGCACGTGGTCCTCGGCCCCTACCAGGTCGCCCCGCAGGGCCTGGACTACCACGTCGAGGTCACCCTGCGCTTCGGCGCCCCCGGGCCGCGGTTCACCCCGCACTACCCGGCGGAGCGGGCCCGCGGCCGCGGCCGGGCCTGGTACCGGGGCGACTGCCACCTGCACACCGTCCACTCCGACGGGCGGCGCAAGCCCGAGGAGGTGGCCGCCGGGGCCCGCGCGGCCGGACTGGACTTCATCGTCTCCACCGACCACAACACCAGCTCCTCGCACGCCGTCTGGGGCCCGCTGGCCGGCCCCGACCTGCTGATCCTGCCGGGCGAGGAGATCACCACCCGCAACGGCCACTGGCTGGCCCTCGGCCTGGAGCCCGGCCAGTTCGTCGACTGGCGCTACCGCTCGCGCGACGAGGAGTTCCCGCGCTTCGTCCGCCAGGTCCACCGGTCCGGCGGCCTGGTGGTGCCCGCGCACCCGTACTGCCCGTACGTCGCCTGCCAGTGGAAGTTCGGCTACGAGCAGGCCGACGGCGTCGAGGTGTGGAACGGCCCCTGGACGTACGACGACGAGTCGGCGGTGGACACCTGGGACGGCCGGCTCGCCGTCGCCCTGCGCGAGGGCCGCTCCTGGCTGCCCGCCCTGGGCAACAGCGACGCGCACAGCGAGCCGCAGGCCATCGGCTCCCCGCACAACGTCGTGCTGGCCGAGGACCTCACCCGGGACGCGGTCCTCGACGGGCTGCGCGCCGGGCGCAGCTGGCTGGCCGAGTCCTCCGCCGTCACGCTGGACCTCACCGTCACCGGGCACGGCCGCCGGGCCGGCATCGGCGAGGAGCTGACCGTCCCGGCCGACGCCCCGCTGGACGTCCGGCTCACCGTCTCCGGCGTGCCCGGCGGGACGGTCCGCCTGCTCACCGACGAGGGCCAGATGCACCAGGAGTCGCTGCCCGCCGACGGCTCCGGCACCGTGATCTGGCGCACCACCCCCTCGCTCGCCGCCTACGTCCGCGCCGAGGTGCGCCACCCGAAGGCGGACGGCACCCCCGGCAGGGGCAACTCGATGGGCCCGGACCTGCCCTGGGGCCCGATGGCGGCGCTCACCAACCCCATCGTGCTGCGCACCGAAGCGGGCTGACCACTCCCGCGGACCCCGCCGACCGACCACTCCGACCCGCCCAGGAAGCGGGCTGGGGACGACTCGGACCACCCGTTTGGACTAGGTTGATCCCCGAAACGCATCAGTCGTAGGGACGAGGCGGTCGGATGTCCGGATATGGGCCGACCAGCCCCTTCGCACTCCGACCGCCCCGCCCCGGCTACCCGACCGTCCCCGGCCCGCGAAGGGATCAGCAGCTGTGAACCGTACGACCGTAGGTGGGCCGGAGCTCGGGGGCGGCGGGGGCGCCGGGGGCGTCCTCGTCCTCGTCGACCCGACCGGGGCCGGGAACAGCCCGGTCGCGGAGCTGCTCGCCCGGGAACTGAACCCGAGCGTCCACCTGCGGACGGACGACTTCCTGCGGGTCATACGGAGCGGCCAGCTCCCGCCCCACCTGCCCGAGGCCGGGCGCCAGAACGCCACCGCCCTGGCCGCCGCCGCCCAGGCCGCCTTCGCCTACGCCACCCGCGGCTACCAGGTCGTGGTGGAGGCCCCGGCCGCCCCGGCCGCCCTGGACACCTTCCGCCGCGAGAGCCGCGCCACCGGCGCCGCCCTCCACTACGTCGTCCTCCACCCCGGCCCGGCAGCCGAGGACACCGGCCACGCCGCCCACACCCTCGACACCACGGCGCTCAGCCCCGAGGCCGCCACCGGCTCCGTCCTCGCCGCCCTCACCCGCCGCACCCACCTGCTCGGCTGGTAGGCCTCCCTGTCCCGCCCTCAGGCCCCCACCGTGCCGTCGATCGCCTCCCGCAGGAAGTCCGCGTGCCCGTTGTGCCGGGCGTACTCGTGGATCAGGTGGAGCATCACCAACCGCAGCGACACCTCGGCGTCCCACCGGGCCTGGTAGCCGGTGACGTCGAGGGAGTCGGCGGCGAGCTCGATCCGGCGGGAGTGCTCGACCTCGGCCCGCCAGGCGGCGAAGGCCTCGGCTCCGGTGGCGCCGTCGGGGTCGTAGGCGGCCTGGTAGTCACCGTCCTCGGACCAGACCAGCGGCAGCTCCTCGGCGTTGACGACCCGGCGGAACCAGACCCGCTCGACCTCCGCCATGTGCCGGACCAGCCCGAGCAGGCTGAGCGTGGACGGCGGGCTGGAGCGCAGCCGCAGCTGCTCGTCGGTCAGGCCCTCGCACTTCAGGGCGAGGGTCGCCCGGTGGAAGTCGAGGAAGCCGCGCAGCATCTCGCGCTCGCCGCCGGTCAGCGGCGGGGCGGGGCGGTCGTCGGGGACGGTCACGGTGGTCGTTCCTCCTCGCGGTGGTCGGACGTCCCGGCGGTGGTCGGACGTCCCCGCGGACTGTAGCGAACCACCCGGCGGGTCCGACAAGCCTTTTTCCCCGCCTCGATACACCGGCCGACCTCACCCGGTAGCCTCTCCCCGTTCGCGTGGTGGTGCCCCGAGCCCGCTCGGAGCACCACCACGCTCCCCCATCGCTCCCTGGACGCTCCGCCATCACGTACCGTGTTCGGACCACCACAGGTTTGGGTACGTACCTCGGCGCGCCCGACGGCCGGGCGCCCACCGAGCAGGAGACCCAGCGGCCCATGGACCACAACCGCATCCCCCCGACCGTACGCCGGACGTACGGCGTCGACGACCTCAGCACCGCTCCGTCGTTCGCCGGAGGATTCATCAACTTCGGCTACTGGCAAGGGATCGACCTCGCCGACCCGACCCCCGAGGACCGGGTCCGCAGCCAGGAGCAGATGTACCGGCGGGTGCTGCGGGAGTACCCGGAGCCGCGGGAGCGGCTGCGGCTGGCGGAGGTGGGCTGCGGGCGCGGGCTGGGTGCCGCCCTCGCCCTGCGGGAGTTCCGGTTCGCGGCCGTGACGGGTGTGGACATCCACCCCGACCAGATCGAGCGGGCCCGCGCCGTCAACGCGAGAGCCCTGGCGACGTACCCCGATCGGCTGGCGTACACCCTCGGCTCGGCCGACGAACTCCCCTTCTCCGACGGCTATCTGGACGGCGTCTTCTCCGTCGAGGCCGCCCAGCACTTCCGCGAACTGACCGGCTTCGCCCGCGAGTCCGCCCGCGTCCTGCGGCCCGGCGGCCGGCTCGTCGTCGCCACCTTCTTCACCGCCCCCGGCCCCGACGCGGCCGAACGCCTCAAGATCCTCCTCGCCAGCTTCGCCGACGGCCTCGACATCGCCCACCCCCTCGACGACTTCACCACCGCCCTCACCCGCACCGGCTTCACCGACATCACCACCGAGTCCATCGGCGCCGACGTCTGGCCCGGCCTCGACCGCTACCTCGCCGACGCCGTCCCCGCCGCCCACTGGACCCGCCACTTCCTCCCCGCCTGGCGCGACGGCCTCCTCGACTACCACGTCCTCACTGCCATCCGGATCTGACCGGGCGCCGTTCGGCCCCGGGCCGCACGGGCCCGCCCGCGCCGCGCTGTGCGCCGG
>NZ_JBHVET010000080.1:0-18000 GCF_042802135.1 Kitasatospora sp. NPDC057512 | reverse complement strand
GAAGTCGGCCCGCCCGACTTCCCGCGCTCCGTGCCCTCACCGCCCAGCAGGCACCGCCCGCCATCCCGTTCTGACGCGGGCCGGAGCAGGGCGAGGAACAGCCTTAGGTGTCGGCGTCGCTGATGGAGACAGGAGGCGCGTCATCAACACAGATTGTGACTGCGACGTCGAGTGGGTCGGGATAGTCCACGTGGAGGATGAACTCGACGCCGCCGGGCTCGCCAGGGAAGTGGTCGTTTTCACCATGTGGTGAGACATTGCTGATCCACACGTCCGCGTCGCCCAGGTTGTAGATGAAGTCCTGCATGAGGGACTGGCCACCGACGATGATGCTGCTGGCCTGTGCATCCCTGACCTGCCCGGCGGTGATGTGGACGACGGCATGCCTCGTCTTGATGACGCCGGGCAGTCGAACGTTCAGAGGTATCCGCCCGCGTACACCCCGGTACCTGAGTCGGAATGATTTCGGCATCACTGCCTCCGGAATCTCAGGGAGAAACTGGCCGACGGCTGCTAGCCGGACCGTTATTCCCAGCGTCACCCCTACCACCTGGAGCCGGCAAGTGCACCAAGGGGTCCGACCGCTATGCCGATGACTTGGGCGCCCCTGTCTCGCTGGTTGTCACCAGAGCGAACACAACCCAGGTGATCGGCGCTGCGGCTAAGCCCGGACGCGCCGGCGCACCAGTTCCTTGATCTCCTCCGGCAGTGCCTCCGCCGCCAACAGGCCTGGCAGCAGCTCCGGTTCGGTCGTCACCGCGCGGAACGACCGGGCCACCGTGACATCGTGGTCCGGGCGGTACACCACCTCCACCGCGTCCCCCGCGCGCAGCTCGCCCGGTGCGACCACCCGCAGGTAGGCGCCGGGCAGGGCCGCCTCGGTGAAGCGCCGGATCCAGCCCTTCCTCTCCAGCCAGCCCTGGAAGGTCCCGCAGGGGATGCGCGAGCAGGACACCTCCAGGACGACGTCCGGGCCGATCCGCCAGCGCTCCCCGATCAGCGCGCCGCTCACGTCCAGGCCGGTGGTGGTCAGGTTCTCGCCGAAGGAGCCGTTGGCCAGTTCCCGGCCCAGCTCCGTCTGCCAGCCGTCCAGGTCCTCCCGGGCGTACGCGTACACCGCCTGGTCGTCGCCGCCGTGGTTCTTCACGTCGTAGACCCGGTCCCCGGCCAGGGCGACGGCGCCCGTCCCCTTGGGGCCCGGCGCGGCCACCGCGACCGGGCCGTCCACCGGGCGCTTGTCGATGCCGGTGAGACCGAGCTCTTCCTTCCACGGGTTAGGCCGGGGCCTGCCGACGTTGACCGAGAGCAGTCGCGCGCGTACGTCCATACGTCGACCGTACGCCGAACGGGCGGCCCAAGGGGCCGCTCCGGCCTCTTCGCCTCCCCTCCCCCGCACGAAAAGTCGGCCCCGCCGACCTCCCACGCAGCCCGGCCCCACGCGCCCGAACCGGCGCGAGGGGCCACACCCCTCCACTCCCACGCCCCGCCCCCACGACGGGCCGACGACCGGAGGGGCCGGACGGTGTGGCTACGGGGTGACGATCGGGAACTTCGGGTCGGGGAGGGTCAGGGTGTCGAAAACGGCGTCGGCCGACTCCTGGGCCCGCTCGCCCGCCAGCGTGATCTTCCCGTCCTGCACCGCCTGGTCGAAGTTGCGCCGGAAGCCGGGCTTCTCGGCCAGCTCGTTGAGCGTCTGGCGGGTGAGCGTGAGGGTGGCGTCCGGCACGTCGACGAGGCGGTCGCCGCCGGGCACGAAGACCAGCACCCCGTTGCGCAGCGTGGTGGTGCACTTGTCGCCGGTGTCGGTGAACACCCAGTCGAGCACGATCGGGATCCGGTGCTGCTCGGCGGCCGTCGGCCCGTCCACGCTCCGGGCGAGGGCGGAGAAGTACTGGTCGAGCGTCGTGCTGCGGATCAGGTCGGCGGAGCTCTGGCTGGTGATCAGCGGTTGCGGGCCGCCGACGACCTCCCAGGCGCCGGTGAGGTAGGCGTTGCGCCAGGTGCCGTTCTCGGCGCCGTAGCCGAGCTGGGTGAGCACCTTGGCCTGGAGCTGCTTGGCCTCGGCCAGCGACGCTTCGGTGATCGGGCTGTTCTCGGCGGCGGCCCCGAAGACGACGTGGTTGAGGAGTTCGGCCGCCCAGCGGAAGCCGTCCGGGGTGTCCGTCTCGTACGCGGTCCGGGCCGTACCGATCACGGCCCCGGCGCCGCCCATCGCCGCCACGTAGTTCGCGCCCGCCTGGACGGGCGGCAGCTCCCACAGGTGGGCCGGGTTGCCGTCGTACCAGCCCATGTACCGCTGGTAGACGGCCTTGAGGTTGTGGCTCATCGAGCCGTAGTAACCCTGGTTGTACCAGTGGTCGTTGAGGCCGGCCGGGAGGGTCTGCAGCTCCTCGGCGATCTCGATGCCGGTCTGGCCGGCGTTGATCAGCCGCAGCGTCTGGTCGTTGAGGTAGCCGTACATGTCGCGCTGCTTGTTGAGGAATTCGAGGATGCGCGCGTTGCTGACCTTCTCGCCCGAGTCCACCTCGGCCCACATCGGCCAGTGGTGGGAGGCGAACAGGACGTCGGTCTCCTTGCCGAAGGTCTGGATCGCCTCGGTGAGGTACTTCGACCACGCGTGCGCGTCCCGGACCTGCGCGCCGCGCAGGCTGAGGATGTTGTGCATGGTGTGGGTGGCGTTCTCGGCGATGCACAGCGTCCGGGCGTCCGGCAGGTAGATGTTCATCTCCGCCGGGGCCTCGGTGCCGGGCGTGAGCTGGAACAGCATCTGCACGCCGGCCAGCTTGTACTGGTACAGCCCCGGGCGCCACGGGATGACGTACGAGCTCTGCCAGTCGTTCTCCACGACCGCCGGGTGCTCCGGTCCGCCGATGTAGACGGTCGGCGGGACGAGGGTCACCTCGCCGGTGGAGATGGTCAGTCCGAGGCCCGAACCGACCTGCCCCGTCGGGCCCTTGTCCAGCTGCGCCGCGTACATGTACTGGGCGCGCCGGGCCATCGCGGGGCCCGCGTAGATGTTCTCGCTGACGGCGTGCTCCAGGAAGCCCTCCGGCGCGACGACGGGGACGCCCGGCTCCAGCGGGTCGCCGAGCTCGGCGAACAGGCCGCGGGCGCCGCCGAAGTGGTCGACGTGGCAGTGGGTGTAGACGACGCCCTTGACCGGTCGCTGCTCCTTGCCGAGCCCCGTCTTGTCCCGGAACAGCGCGAGCGCGGCCTGCGCGGTCTCGTAGCAGGCCAGCGGATCGATGACGACCAGGCCTTGGTCGGACTCGACGATCGTCATGTTGGAGAGGTCGTAGCCGCGCACCTGGTAGACCCGGTAGTCACGACAGCTGATGACCTGGAACAGCCCGGAGACGGCGGTCAGTTCGCCCTGCCGGTGGAGGCTGCCGTTGACGGTCGGCATCTCGGCGCGCAGCTCGGGCTCCAGGAACTCGTACGCGGCGAAGTCCCAGACCACCTTCTGCGGGTCCTTGCGGGACATGATGGCGGGGACGTCCGGCGGGGAGATCAGGAACCGGCTGGCGTCCGCGAAGTCCCGGCCGTCCTTCTCGTCGGCGATCCGGGACTCCTCCCCGGCCTTCCGGTTCGCCCCGGCGACACCGGGCGTGGGCTCGACGGGCTCGGCGTAGGCGAGGTTTTCGGGCATGGCGAAGCCACCTCTCTCGTCGGTTGGCAGGAACCGCGATGCGGCAGGCCGTCACGCTATGCGTCCGATCAACTACCCACAAGGGTCGCTTTCAGGCCACCGCCCGCTGTCCGACCGCTCCCCGCCACCCGTGGGGGCCTGCCGAGTGGCGGATGCCCGGTGGCGGCGAAAAGGTGGCTGGCGGGGGACCTCGCCAGGACCTCACCGGAAAGAGGCGATCATGCCCGAAGTCACCACCCCGTACGCGACCGGCACCCCGTGCTGGGTCGACCTGATGGCCAAGGACCAGCAGGCCGCACTGGACTTCTACCGCGACCTCCTCGGCTGGCAGGGGCAGCCCGGCCCGGCCGAGTTCGGCGGCTACGCCGTCTGCACGCTCGACGGCAAGGCCGCGGCCGGCATCGGCCCGGCGTCGGCCCCCGAGGGAGTGCCGGAGCCGCCGACCGTCTGGACCAGCTACCTGGCCAGCACCGACGCCCAGGCCACCCAGGACGCGATCGTCGCCGCCGGCGGCACCCTGATCGTCCCGGTCGTGGACGTCGGCGACCTGGGCCGGATGCTGATCGCCGCCGACCCGCAGGGCGCGGTGTTCGGCGTCTGGCAGCCGGGCGAGTTCTTCGGCGCCCAGGTCGTCAACGAGCCCGGCGCGCTCACCTGGAACGAGCTGCACACCAGCGACATCCCGGCCGCCACCGCCTTCTACGGCGAGGCGTTCGGCATCGAGATCGAGCCGATGCCGGGCGTGGACTCGTACTGGGTGCTGCAGGTCGGCGGCAAGGCGGTGGGCGGCGCCACCCTGCTCGCCAACGACCCGCCCGGCACCCCGGCCCACTGGCTGACCTACTTCGCGGTCGACGACGTCGACTCCACCGTGGACGCCCTGGTCAAGCGCAACGGCACCGTCCTCGTCCCGCCCTTCGACATGATGGCCGGCCGGATGACCGTGGTCGCCGACCCGCAGGGCGCCCCCTTCGCCATGATCAAGCCCAAGCCGGCCTGACCCGCCCTCCCGAACCCCGCCCGCCCGGACTCCACCCGCCCGAACCCCGCCCGCCCGGACTCCCGCCCGGGCGGGCGGATCCGCGCTCCGACCATCCGTCAATCCTCTTGCTCGCCAGCACTCTTGAGGCGGACCGGCCACCCCTGCTTGACTGGCCGCCGTGACCGACACCCCCGCCGCCGCCCCCGCCGACCTGGGCGCCCTCGTCAGCCGCCACCCGGTCGCCAACCGCACCCGGTGGATCAACGCCGCCTGGACCCTGCCGATCGGCGCACTCGGCTTCTGGCTGGGCCTCCAGGGGCTCCTCCGAGACGGCGCCTCCAACGGCGGGGAGTCACTCGGCCTGGCCCTCGGCTTCGGCGTCTGCGGGCTCGCCATCGGCCTCTCCCAGGCCGTACGGGCCCTGCGCGGCGGCGACGGCGAGTACTTCGAGGTCCGGGCGCACGGCCTGGTCCACGGCAACGCCCGCGGCCTCAAGGGACGTTGGACCTGGGCGCAGATCGCCACCATCACCCTCCGGGCCCGCAGCGGCGCCGTCGGCCCCCATGCCCACCGGTTCGGCCACGACTACCGCTGCGTCCTCGGCCTGGCCGACGGCGGACGGGTGCGAATCGACGGCCTGGCCGTCGGCGCCTCCACCCTGGGCAACGCGGTGATCGACCGCTGCCCCGACGCCCGACTGCTCGACCCCGAGGCGTGGACCCGTCGGGCCGGCGGCTGGCTGCTCCTGGGCGCCGCCCTCTGCGTCGGCGGCGTCGTCGCGATGGTCCGCTACATCTCCGCCCACCCGGACGGCGAGCGGGTCACCGTCGACTCCTACGGCCGCACCGGCCACGAATTCGTCCCGGGGGCCGACGACACCACGGTCATGCTGCTCGCTCTCGGCATCGGCGGCTGCGCCCTCGGCGCCGCCGTCCTCCTCGCCCTCTTCGTCCACGGCCGCGTCCGCCGGCGGCCGTAGCGCACCGGTGCCGGGCCGCGCGGGAAGTCGACCGGGCCGACGTCCCGCGCGTCCCGCCGCAACCGTCGGCCATCAGCCGTCCAGCTCCGCGAGGAAGTCCAGCGACGCCGCCCAGGCCCGCTCGGCCGCGTCCTCGTCGTAGTCCGGCAGCGACGGGTCGGTGAACAGGTGCCCGGCGCCCCGGTAGCGGTGCACCTCCACCTCCGCCCCGGCCCGGCGCATCCGCAGGTACCAGGCGTTCAGCCAGTCCTCCGGCTCGAACGGGTCCGGCTCCGCGATGTGCAGCTGCACCGGGATCTCGGTGACCGCGTCCTCCCGCAGGTCCGAGGTGCCGTGCAGGAGCAGCAGCCCGCGCGCCTTCTCGTCGGCCAGCGCCAGGTTCTGCGCCACCGCGCCGCCGAGCGAGAAGCCGGCGTACACCAGCCCGCCCTCGGACACCGGCGCGGCCGCCGTCACCGCCCGGCGCAGCAGCTCGTCGCGGCCGCCGAGCTCCTCCTGGAACTCCTGCGCCTCCTCGACGGACTCGAAGGTCCGCCCGTCGAACAGGTCCGGCGTGTGCACGGTGTGCCCGGCGGCGCGCAGCCGCTCGGCGGCGGCGTGCACGGCGGGGCGCAGCCCGTAGGCGGAGTGGAAGAGGACGATCTGGGCCACGGTTCGGGTCCTTCACCAGGGAGGTCAGCTACCCACCCATGATCCCGCATCCCCCGCCGAACCCCGCTCCCCCGCCTCCGGCCACGCCTCCGCCCCCTCCCCCGGCTACGACACCACGTCCTTGCGCGCGAACCCCCGGAAGGCCAGCGCCAGCAGCACCACCGCGTACGAGAGCGACAGCGAGACGCCCTGCACCATGCCGCCCCACTCCAGCTGCGGCTGCAGGGCGTCCGCCCAGGAGTACTGCCAGTGCGCCGGCAGCCACTCCCGCAGGTCGCCGAGCGCGGTGACGGCGTCCAGCACCCCGGTGATGATCGAGGCGAACACCGCGCCGCCGACGGCGCCCAGCGGCGCGTCCGTCGCCGTGGAGAGCCAGAACGCCAGCGCCGCGATCACGATCTCGCTGAGGAACACGAAGGCCACCGCGATGGCGATCCGGGGCAGCGCCTGCCCGGCCGGCAGGCTGACCCCGGCGGGCAGCTTGAGGTCCCCCCAGCCGTACGCCGCCGTGCCGACGACCAGTCCGATCGCGGGCAGCATCACCACCGCCACCGCCGAGAACCCCAGCCCGACGGCGAACTTGCGGGCCAGCAGCCGGGCCCGGGGCACCGGCGCGGCCAGCAGGTAGCGCAGCGAGGACCAGCTGGCCTCGGAGGCGACGGTGTCCCCGCAGAACAGCGCGACCGGGATGACCAGCATGAAGCCGGTGCCGACGAACAGCATGGTGACGGCGAAGTTGGCCCCCGAGGCGGTGGCCAGCTCGATGAAGGTGGTCCGGTCCGGCCGGCCCGGGGTGCCGCCGAGCTGGAACGCGGCCAGGATGACGAACGGCATGGCGGCCAGCACCCCGCCGATCACCATCGTGCGGCGCCTGCGCAGCTGCCGCACCGCCTCCACCCGCAGCGGCAGCGTCCGGCCCGCCCGGTAGCCCTCGGCGTGGTCCATCGACCCGGCAGGGTCCTCCGGCCCGACCGACCCGACCCGGCCCTCCGGCTCCGTGGGGTCCTTCGTCACGGCGCTCACGCTCCACCTCCGATCAACGACAGGAACGCGTCCTCCAGCCGCCGCTGCGGCCCGGCGCTCTCCACCGGCACCTCCAGCCGCACCAGTTCGGCCAGCAGCTCGCTGGCCGCCAGTCCGTCCAGCCGCACCAGCAGTCCGCCCTCGACGGCCTCCGCCGAGCCGACCCCGGCCAGCGCGGCCACCTTGTCGGCCACCGAGGCCGGGTCGTACGGGTCGGCGATGCCGATCATCAGCAGCTCGCCGGCCCCCACGATGTCCGCGACCGGGCCGGCCGTGACCAGCCGCCCGCGGTCCATCACCACCAGGTCCGTGCAGCTCTGCTCGACCTCGGACAGCAGGTGGCTCGACACGATCACGGTCCGCCCGCCGGCCGCGTACCGGATCATCACCTCGCGCATCTCCCGGATCTGCGGCGGGTCCAGCCCGTTGGTCGGCTCGTCCAGGATCAGCAGGTCCGGCATCCCGAGCATCGCCTGCGCGATCGCCAGCCGCTGCCGCATGCCCTGCGAGTACGTCCGCACCGCGCGGTCCAGCGCCTCGCCGAGCCCGGCGATGGCCAGCGCCTCGTCGAAGCGCGCGTCGGCCTCCGGCCGTCCGGTCGCCTGCCAGTACAGCCGCAGGTTGGCCCGCCCGGTGAGGTGCGGCAGGAAGCCGGCGCCCTCCACGAACGCCCCGACCCGCGACAGCACCGGCGCGCCGGGCCGCACCAGGTGCCCGAAGATCCTGATCTCACCGGCGTCCGGCCGGATCAGTCCCATCAGCATCCGCAGCGTGGTGGTCTTGCCGGCGCCGTTCGGCCCGAGCAGTCCGAGCACCTGCCCCTGCTCCACCCGGAAGCCCAGCTCCCGTACGGCGTAGCGGTCCTGGGCGCCCTTGTAGCGCTTGCTCAGCCCGCTGATCAGCAGCGGCACGGCGGCCAGCTCCGGGTCGAAGCCGGGCCCGGCGGCGGCCCGCCGGCGCCGCAGCCGCGGTACCAGCAGCAGGGCCGCGGCCGCCAGTACGGCGATCACCGGCAGCAGCCAGGTGCGCGCGGGCAGCGGCGCCGCCTCGGTGACCAGTTCCTCGACGGTGGGCACGGTGAGCGCCCCGGCCGGCGCCACCCGGTAGGTGGCCGGCTCGACCGGCGAGGCGTACGCGAGGTCGGTGCTCGCCAGCACCAGCCGCACCCGGTGCCCGGCCGGGAAGGTGTGGTCCACGGCCGGCAGCGCCACCGTGACGGTCTGCCCGGCGTCCGCGCCGGTGACCCGCAGCGGGGCGGCCAGCTGCTGCGGCAGCACCGCCTTGCCGTCCGGGCCGACGTCGTACAGCTTCGCGAACAGCACCGCGTCCGGCCGGTCGGCCGTCACCCGCACCGGGACGGTCGGCTGCCCGGTCAGGTGCAGCGGCGAGTCCAGCGGCGCCGAGTCGAAGGCGGCGTTCTGCCCGGGGAAGTCCAGGGAGAGCCCGGCGCCCAGCGAGGCCGCCTGGCTGAGCGCGCCGACGCCGGGCAGCGTCGAGATGCCGGGCGGCGCGCCGCCGGGCGGGTTGGCGAGGGTCTGCTCGCCGCCCGCCAGTTCGACGGTCCGCGAGCCGGTCCCGCCCAGGCCCGGGTACCGGTCGGCGGTGGCCCCGCGCAGCACGGCCTGGAAGCCGGTCGAGTCGACCCCGCCGGTGCGGGTGACCCGGAACGCGGCGCCGGTGTCGTTGCCGCGGCCCTTGAGGTGGTGGTCGAACCAGGCGGTCACCCGGTCGTCGACCCGCGCGCTGGTGTCCGTCCCGCCGTCGTGGCCGCCGGCGAACCAGTCCACCGCCACCGGGGCGCCGTTGGCGGCCACCGCCTTGGCGATCCGGTCGCCCTGGTCCAGCGGGAACAGCGAGTCCTGCTGCCCCTGCACCACCAGCGTCGGCGCCTTGAGCTGCGCCGCCACCGAGGACGGGCTGGAGCGGTCCAGCAGCGCGACGGCCTCCGGGTCGGCGTGCCCGGCGGTGGCGACCCGGTCGTACATCTGGCAGAGCGACTCCAGGAACCGCCCGCAGCCGACCGGCCCGTCCGTCTTCGGCCCGGGGCCGCCGCTCTCCCGCGGCGCCTCGCCGGAGGGCCCGAGGTCCCCGGCCGAGCCGGTGGTGAAGAAGATCCCGGCCCACAGCTTCTTGAACACGCCGTCCGCCGCGCCCGAGCCCTGCACGCCCTGCGGGAACAGCGCGTCGGCCAGGTTCCACCAGGTGATCTGGGTGGCCACCGCGTCGATCCGGTGGTCGTACGCGGAGGCCAGCAGCGAGACCGCACCGCCGTACGAGGCGCCGGTGATGCCGACCCTCGGGTCGCCGGGCCCGTCCAGCTGCACCTCGGGCCGCTGGGCCAGCCAGTCCACCAGGTGCTTGACGTCCTCGACCTCGCGGTCGGGCGCGTTCAGGCCGATCTTCCCGCCCGAGTGCCCGAAGCCGCGCGCCGACCAGGTCAGCACCGCGTACCCCTGCCGGGCCAGCTGCTCGGCGCGCTGCCGCTCGCCCTCCTTGGAGCCGCCGAAGCCGTGGGCGAGCAGCACCGCCGGGCGCGGACCGCCGCCGGTGGTGAAGAAGGAGGTGTCCAGCTGGACCTGCTGGTCGCTGCCGGGCGTCTCCGGCATGCTGAGGAAACGGTCCTCCTGATGGACCGCCTGCTCACCGCCGGACGCCACCGTCGCGGTGCCGGCCGCGGCCACGACCGCCAGGGCCACCGCCCCGGCCAGCAGCCTGTGTCTGACCGTTGTTCCCCGGGCGCGCCAGCGACGCCATGCCCCACCGAACTCCATGGCCGTTGATCGTATCCGCCGTCCGGGTAGGCGTCCGATAAAGGCACCCCCTGGAGGCACCGCTCGGGGCGTCTCCCGAGCCCCTGTGCCGTTACGTCCACTTCGCCCCACTGTGCCCGGGTATCGTACGGCGCATGCTCCGGCCGCTGCTCTCGCTGCTCGCCACCGTCGCCGCCACCCTGGCGATCGGCTGGATCGTCGACCAGGCCCTCCAGCGGATCGCCGCCCGCCAACCGTCGGCACCGGTCTGGCCGCTCCTGCGCCGCTGCCGGATCCCGCTCCAGCTCGCCGTCGTGTCGGCCCTGCTGCTCACCGCCAAGCCGCTCCAGCGGATCTTCCACCTGAAGCACGACGACGGCGCCCAGCACCTGCTCCTGCTGTTCCTGCTCGCCTCACTGGGCTGGCTCACCGTCCGCGTGGTGGCCGCCGTCCTGGAGGCCCTGCTCAGCCGGTACGAGTCCCGCGTCGACGACCCGGCCCGGGTCCAGCGGGTCCGCACCCAGATCAGCATGCTGCGCCGGGCGGCCGACGCGCTGGTCGTCGTGGTCACGGTGGCCGTGATGCTGCTGACCTTCTCCGCCATGCGCACCATCGGCGCCAGCCTGCTCGCCTCGGCGGGCATCATCGGCATCGTGGCCGGCATCGCCGCCCAGAGCACCCTGGGCAACTTCTTCGCCGGCCTCCAGATCGCCTTCGGCGACACCGTCCGGATCGGCGACACCGTGGTGGTGGACGGCCAGCAGGGCACCGTCGAGGAGATCACCCTCAGCTACCTGGTGATCCGGCTCTGGGACTACCGCCGGCTGATCGTCCCGGTCTCGTACTTCGTCAACAAGCCCTTCGAGAACTGGACCCGCCGCGACCCCGGCCTGCTCGCCGCCGTCCTGCTCCACCTCGACCACACCACCCGGGTGGACGAACTGCGCACCACCCTGCGCGCCCGCCTCGACCGGCACCCGCTCTGGGACGGCGGCGAGTGGGCCCTCGACGTCGTCGACACCACGCCCAGCACCATCGTCGTCCGCGCCACCATGACCGCCCGCACCCCCGACGACGCCGCCCGGCTCCGCTTCGACATCCGCGAGCAGCTCGTCGCCCACCTGCGCGACAAGCACCCCCACGCGCTCCCCCGCCTCCGCACCACCGACACCTGACCGGCGCCCGGCCGCGCAACCAGAGCCCCCGAAAGCAGAGCCCCGAAAGCAGAGTTCCCCGCGCCCCGAACAGGGACGCGGGGAACCGCGCGACCAGCCACCCACCGGGCCCGAGGTCCCGTCGGGTCTACAACACCCGCGTCATCGTCCGGTGCGGAATCCCGGCGTCGTCGTACACCGGCCCCTCGGCCACGTACCCCAGCCGCTCGTAGAACCCGAGCGCCCGCACCTGCGCGTGCAGCTCGACCTCCACGCCCCCGCGCTCGGCCCCTGCGGCCTCGACGGCCCGGACGAGCTCCGCGCCCAGCCCCGTCCCCCGGACCGCCGCGACGACCGCGAGCCGCCCGAGCAGCACGCGCCCCTCGACGCCCCCGGTGAGCTCGCGCGCCTGCTCGCCGAAGATCAGCCGCGCCGTCCCCAGCGCGGCCCCGTCGGCCCCGACGGCCAGCAGGTGCACCGAGGTCGCGTCGTACTCGTCGTACTCCAGCTCCTCGGGCACGTTCTGCTCGACGACGAAGACCTCGTGCCGGACGGCCCGCGCCAGCTCCAGGTCCGCCTCCCCGTCGACGACCCGAACGGTCACGGCCGGCACCTCGGCGGCCGGCACCTCAGCTCTCCGCCGCGATGATGTCCAGCGCCTTCTTCAGGTCCTCCGGGTACTCGCTGGAGAACTCGACCCACTGCCCGTCCGCCGGGTGCTCGAAGCCGAGCGACACCGCGTGCAGCCACTGCCGGGTCAGCCCCAGCCGCTTGGCCAGCGACGGGTCGGCGCCGTACGTGAGGTCGCCCACGCAGGGGTGCCGCAGCGCGGACATGTGGACGCGGATCTGGTGGGTGCGCCCGGTCTCCAGCTTGATCGCCAGCAGCGACGCGGCCCGGTACGCCTCGATCAGGTCGTAGTGGGTGATCGACGCCTTGCCGTCGCGGGTGACGGCCCACTTCCAGTCCGAGCTGGGGTGCCGTCCGATCGGCGCGTCCACCGTCCCGCTCATCGGGTCCGGGTGGCCCTGCACCAGCGTGTGGTAGCGCTTCTCGGTGATCCGGTCGTGGAACTGCCGCTTGAGGTCGGTGTACGCGCGCTCGGACTTGGCGACGACCATCAGCCCGGAGGTGCCGACGTCCAGCCGGTGCACGATGCCCTGGCGCTCGGCGGCGCCCGAGGTGGAGATCCGGTACCCGGCCGCGGCCAGTCCGCCGATCACGGTGGGGCCGGTCCAGCCCGGGCTGGGGTGCGCGGCGACGCCGACCGGCTTGTCGATCAGCACGATGTCCTCGTCGTCGTGCACGATGCGCATGCCCTCGACGGGCTCGGCGACGATCCGCACCGGCGCGGCCGGGGCGGGGATCTCGACCTCCAGCCAGGAGCCGGCGGTCACCCGGTCCGACTTGCCGGCCACGGCGCCGTCGATCATCACCTTGCCGTCGGCGGCCAGCTCGGCGGCCTTGGTCCGGGAGAAGCCGAACATCCGGGCCAGGGCGGCGTCGAGGCGCTCGCCCTCCAGGCCGTCGGGAACGGGGAGGCTGCGGATCTGCGCTGCGGTACTCACCCGTACGAGTATGCCGGAAACGCGGCCCTCCCCCGCCCGCCGGCGGTCCGGCGCTACTTCTCGCCCTGCTCCGGCTTCCCGTCCTGCTCCGGCTTCCCGGCCTTCTCGGCCTTCCCGGGCTTCTCGACCTCCTGGTGGACGGTCCCGTCCGGGTTGCTGCCCCGGAAGGAGAGCAGCACCACCAGGATTCCGCCGCAGACGATCGCCGAGTCCGCGAGGTTGAAGACCGCGAAGTACTGGACGGAGACGAAGTCCACCACGTGCCCGCGGAAGACCCCAGGCGCGCGGAACAGCCGGTCGGTGAGGTTGCCGAGCGCCCCGCCGAGCAGCAGCCCGAGCGCGATCGCCCAGGGCAGGCTGTACAGCTTGCGGGCGATCCGCCAGATCACCACGATCACGGAGGAGGCGATCACCGTGAAGACGACGGTCAGCGCCTGCCCCATCCCGAAGGCCGCACCCGAGTTGCGGATCACCTGGAGGGTGAGCACGTCCCCGATCACCTTGATCGCCGCGTGGTTCTCCAGCCGGGCGACCACCAGCAGCTTGCTGCCGAGGTCGATCAGGAGGGCGAGCACCGCGACGACCAGCAGCACGCCGATCCGCCGCCGACCCTTGGGCTTCTCTGCCGTCGCGGCGTCCACGGACGCCCCGGTCGGCTCGGCCACGGGCACCTCCACGGCATCGGCGGGGGTCGGGACGGCGTCGTCCCGGGTCTGGGGGGAACCTTGCGTGCTGATGATCCGCTCCGCTGCCGGTGGAGCTCCCCCGGTCCGCAGGAGGGGGAGGGTGGTGG
Organism: Kitasatospora sp. NPDC057512; assembly: GCF_042802135.1. NCBI lineage: Bacteria > Bacillati > Actinomycetota > Actinomycetes > Kitasatosporales > Streptomycetaceae > Kitasatospora > Kitasatospora sp. NPDC057512. Next base: position 4,451 of record NZ_JBHVET010000080.1, on the reverse strand, counting down.
GCCGGTGATGGCCTGCCCGCGTTCACGAACGCGTCAGGCGGCATCCTTCAGGCGACGTTACGGGGTCGAGCGTACGGCAAGCCCGACCCCTCGCGTCCCTCCGGCCGCCCTGGTCAGCGGCGTTCCTGCTTGGCCTTGCACTGCACGCAGAGCGTCGCCCGGGGGAAGGCCTGCATCCGGGCCTTGCCGATGGCCTGCCCGCAGGACTCGCAGGTGCCGAAGCCGACGCCCTCCAGCCGCTCCAGCGCGCGCTCGGTCTGCGCCAGGCTGTCGCGCGCGTTGTTGGCCAGCGCCAGTTCGCTCTCCCGCGAGATGTTCTTCGTACCGGCGTCCACCTGGTCGTCGCCGGCCCCGTCGTTGGAGTCGCGCATCAGGCCGGAGATGGCCGCCTCGGCGGCGTCGATCTCGCTGCGGAGCCGGTCCAGCTCGCTGATCAGCTCGTCGTGCAGCTCGTGGACCTCCTCGGTGGTCCACGGGTCCTCGCCCGGCCGGACCGGCAGCGTGGCCGGGTCCACGGACTCGGCGCCGCGCGGCACGGTGACGGTGTCGGTGCCGTTCTTCGGTGCGGTAGTGGTCACGGTCCCCTCCCCTGGGTCGACCGCCACGGCCTTGCGTGCCCGCTTGGTGGCGGTACCCGCGCCGGTTCCCTTCTCAGCCATGGCTTTCGACCCCATCTACGAACGAATCGAGCCGCCGGTTCCCGGCGGCCTCCAGTGCCGGAACGATAATCCCGATCAAAACCGGTCACAACATGACATACCGACGCCTCATAACGTTCCCACCCAGGCAGCCGCCCCAACCGTCACGCCCCTCGCGCTCATGGATTTGTGCCCAGATCGACTCCGGCTAACCTCCGCCGCCGCACGCCCCCGGAGTGCTCCCGAAGTGCTCCCGGAGCATGGCCGGAGCACTCCCGGGGCGCCCACCGGCGCGCCCGCGGACCATCCGAGGACCGCCCACCGGGAAACGCTTTGGACAAACCGACTCGCCCGGCCGATACACTGGGCCTGCAAGGCGCAGATGGGACGAGTACCGACGTACGCAGCCACCAGCGACCCGGGGACGGTGCGAGCCCGGGGGTGTGCACGGCGGGAAGATCACCCCGGAGCCGCCGGAAGAACGGCCGCCGCGATGCCGCAGCGGCCCACTAGACCCGGCAGCAAGCCCAAACAAGAGGGCCGCGAACAGCAGCACCGCGGCCAAGGAGGGTGGTACCGCGGGGCGGCTGGTCCGTCTCGTCCCTCCGGAGGATCCAGTCCCAGCATCCGCCGGAGGTAGACGCCGCGATGGCAAGCTCCTACAACCCCGTCCCCGCGCAGGTGGATCTGCCTGCCCTGGAGCACCAGATCCTGTCGTTCTGGCAGGACAACAAGATCTTCCAGCGCAGCCTGGAGCAGTCCGAGGGCCGCCCCGAGTGGGTGTTCTACGAGGGCCCGCCGACCGCCAACGGCATGCCCGGCGCCCACCACATCGAGGCCCGCGTCTTCAAGGACGTCTTCCCCCGCTTCCGGACCATGAAGGGCTACCACGTCGCCCGCAAGGCCGGCTGGGACTGCCACGGCCTGCCGGTCGAGCTCGCCGTCGAGAAGGAGCTGGGCTTCTCCGGCAAGCAGGACATCGAGGCGTACGGCATCGCCGAGTTCAACGCCAGGTGCCGCGAGTCGGTCACCCGCCACACCGACGCCTTCACCGAGCTGACCACCCGCATGGGGTACTGGGTCGACCTCGACGAGGCCTACCGGACGATGGACCCGTCGTACGTCCAGTCCGTCTGGTGGTCGCTCAAGCAGATCTTCGACAAGGGCCTGCTGGTCCAGGACCACCGCGTCGCCCCCTGGTGCCCGCGCTGCGGCACCGGCCTCTCGGACCACGAGCTGGCCCAGGGCTACGAGACCGTGGTCGACCCCTCGGTCTTCGTCCGCTTCCCGCTGACCAGCGGCCCGCTGGCCGGCCAGGCCGCCCTGCTGGTCTGGACCACCACCCCGTGGACCCTGGTCTCCAACACCGCCGCCGCCGTCCACCCGGAGGTCACCTACGTGGTGGCCACCGACGGCAACGAGAAGCTCGTCGTCGCCGAGCCGCTGCTCGCCAAGGCGCTCGGCGAGGGCTGGGAGACCACCGGCGAGTCCTTCACCGGCGCCGAGATGGAGCGCTGGGCCTACCGCCGCCCCTTCGACCTGGTCGAGATCGAGAACGCCCACTACGTCGTCACCGCCGAGTACGTCACCACCGAGGACGGCACCGGCATCGTCCACCAGTCCCCCGCCTTCGGCGCGGACGACCTCGCGACCTGCCGCAGGTACGGCCTGCCGGTGGTCAACCCGGTGCTCGGCGACGGCACCTTCGCCCCCGAGGTCCCGCTGGTCGGCGGCCAGTTCTTCAAGAAGGCCGACGAGGACCTGGTCGCGGACCTCAAGCAGCGCGGCCTGCTCTTCCGCCACCTGCCGTACGAGCACAGCTACCCCCACTGCTGGCGCTGCCACACCGCGCTGCTCTACTACGCGCAGCCGTCCTGGTACATCCGGACCACCGCCGTCAAGGACGCGATGATCCGTGAGAACGAGGCCACCAACTGGTTCCCGGACACGGTCAAGCACGGCCGCTTCGGCGACTGGCTGAACAACAACATCGACTGGGCGCTCAGCCGCAACCGCTACTGGGGCACCCCGCTGCCGATCTGGCGCTGCGAGGAGGGCCACCTCACCTGCGTCGGCTCGCTGGCCGAGCTGTCCGAGCTCACCGGCACCGACCAGAGCGGCCTCGACCCGCACCGCCCGTACATCGACGCGGTGACCTTCGCCTGCCGCGACTGCGGCGGCACCGCCACCCGCGTGCCCGAGGTCATCGACGCCTGGTACGACTCGGGCTCGATGCCCTTCGCCCAGTACGGCTACCCGTACCAGAACAAGGAGCTGTTCGAGAAGCGCTACCCGGCGCAGTTCATCTCCGAGGCGATCGACCAGACCCGCGGCTGGTTCTACACGCTGATGGCCGTCGGCACCCTGGTGTTCGACAGGAGCAGCTACGAGAACGTCGTCTGCCTGGGCCACATCCTGGCCGAGGACGGCCGCAAGATGTCCAAGCACCTGGGCAACATCCTCCAGCCGATCCCGCTGATGGACCAGCACGGCGCCGACGCCGTCCGCTGGTTCATGGCGGCCGGCGGCTCGCCCTGGTCGGCCCGCCGGGTCGGCCACGGCACCATCCAGGAGGTGGTCCGCAAGACCCTCCTCACCTACTGGAACACCGTCGCCTTCCAGGCCCTGTACGCCCGCACCTCCGACTGGGCGCCCTCGGCGAACGACCCGGCCCCGGCCGACCGCCCGCAGCTGGACCGCTGGGTGCTCTCCGAGCTGAACACCCTGGTCCGCGAGGTCGACGCGGCCTACGAGGCGTACGACACCCAGCGCGCCGGCAAGCTGCTGTCCGGCTTCGTCGACGACCTGTCCAACTGGTACGTCCGCCGCGGCCGCCGCCGCTTCTGGCAGGGCGACGCCGCCGCGCTCGCCACGCTGCACGAGGCGCTGGAGACGGTCACCCGCCTGATGGCCCCGCTCACCCCGTTCATCACCGAGCGGGTCTGGCAGGACCTGGTCGTCCCGGTCACCCCGGAGGCCCCGGCCTCGGTGCACCTGACCACCTGGCCGGAGGCCGACGAGTCGCTGATCGACACCGAGCTCTCCAGGCACATGGCGCTGGTCCGCCGCCTGGTCGAGCTGGGCCGGGCCACCCGCGCCGAGTCCGGTGTGAAGACCCGTCAGCCGCTGTCCCGCGCACTGGTTGCCGCCCAGGGCTGGGAGGAGCTGCCGGCCGACCTGCGCGCGCAGATCGCCGAGGAGCTCAACGTCTCCACCCTGGAGTCGCTCGCGGAGGTGGGCGGCTCGCTGGTCGACACCAGCGCCAAGGCCAACTTCCGCGCGCTGGGCAAGCGCTTCGGCAAGGGCGTGCAGGACGTCGCCAAGGCGGTCGCCGCCACCGACGCCGCCCGCCTGGCCGCCGAACTGCGCGCCACCGGCGAGACCTCGGTCGAGCTGAACGGCGAGACGGTCACCCTCTCCCCGGACGAGGTGATCATCACCGAGACCCCGCGCGAGGGCTGGGCCGTCGCCAACGAGTCCGGCGCCACCGTCGCCCTCGACCTGGCCATCACCCCGGAGCTCAAGCGGCTCGGCATCGCCCGCGACGCCATCCGCCAGATCCAGGAGGCCCGCAAGAACTCCGGCCTGGACGTCGCCGACCGCATCGTCCTGCGCTGGCGCGCCACCTCGGAGGAGACCGCCGAGGCGATCGCCGAGCACGGTCCCCTCGTCGCCGAGGAGGTCCTCGCCACCGACTTCGCCGCCGGTGCCGCCGACTGGGAGTCCGAGACCTTCGCCGACGACTCGCTCGGCCTGGCCTTCCAGCTCCGCAAGGCCTGACCGCCCGACAACGAAGCCGCCGTCACCCCGGGG
>NZ_JBHVET010000079.1:0-18050 GCF_042802135.1 Kitasatospora sp. NPDC057512 | reverse complement strand
TACGTCCAGGGCGCCCCTGTCGACTGGGCGTCGGTGACGGCCGGCGGTACGACCGGGCCGCCCACCGGAGCGGACGGCCCGGGACGACGGGCTCAGCGGCCGCGCAGCGCGCGGTAGCGGGCGACCAGCTCGGCGGTGGAGCTGTCCAACTGCTCGGCGCCCTCGCCGGTGAGCAGCACCGGCTCGATCCGCTTGGCGAGCACCTTGCCCAGCTCGACGCCCCACTGGTCGAAGGAGTCGATGTTCCAGATCGCGCCCTGGACGAACACCTTGTGCTCGTAGAGGGCGACCAGCTGGCCGAGCACCGAGGGGGTGAGCTCGCCGGCCAGGACGGTGGTGGTCGGGTGGTTGCCCTGGAAGGTCTTGTGCGGGACGAGCTCGGCGGGCACGCCCTCGGCCGCGACCTCCTCCGGGGTCTTGCCGAAGGCCAGCGCCTGGGTCTGGGCGAAGAAGTTGGCCAGCAGCAGGTCGTGCTGGGCGACCAGGCCGGCGGGCAGGTCGGCGACCGGCTTGGCGAAGGCGATGAAGTCGGCCGGGATGACCTTGGTGCCCTGGTGCAGCAGCTGGTAGTAGGCGTGCTGGCCGTTGGTGCCGGGGGTGCCCCAGACCACCGGGCCGGTCTGCCAGTCCACCGGGGTGCCGTCGCGGGTCACCGACTTGCCGTTGGACTCCATGTCCAGCTGCTGGAGGTAGGCGGTGAACTTGGACAGGTAGTGCGAGTAGGGCAGCACCGCGTGCGCCTGGGCGTCGAAGAACGCGCCGTACCAGACGCCGAGCAGGCCGAGCAGCAGCGGGACGTTCCGCTCCGGCGGGGCGGTGCGGAAGTGCTCGTCGACCAGGTGGAAGCCGTCCAGCATCTCGCGGAAGGCGTCCGGGCCGATGGCGATCATCAGCGAGAGGCCGATCGCCGAGTCGTAGGAGTAGCGGCCGCCCACCCAGTCCCAGAACTCGAACATGTTGGCGGTGTCGATGCCGAAGTCCTGCACGCCCCGGGCGTTGGTGGACAGCGCGACGAAGTGCTTGGCCACCGCGTCGGTGCCGGCGCCCAGGCCGCCGAGCAGCCAGTCCCGGGCGGAGACCGCGTTGGTGATGGTCTCGATGGTGGTGAAGGTCTTCGAGGCGACGATGAACAGCGTCTCGGCCGGGTCGAGGTCGCGGACCGCCTCGTGCAGGTCGGCGCCGTCCACGTTGGAGACGAAGCGGACGTCGAGGTCGCGCTTGCTGTACGAGCGGAGCACCTCGTAGGCCATCGCCGGGCCGAGGTCGGAGCCGCCGATGCCGATGTTGACGACGGTGCGGATCGGCTTGCCGGTGTGGCCCTTCCACTCGCCGCTGCGGACCCGGTCGGCGAAGGCGGCCATCCTGTCGAGGACGGCGTGCACCGCGGGCACCACGTTCTCGCCGTCGACCTCGACCACGGCGCCGCGCGGGGCGCGCAGCGCCGTGTGCAGCACCGCCCGGTGCTCGGTGTTGTTGATCTTCTCGCCGCGGAACATCGCGTCCCGCAGCTCGGCGACCCCGGTGGCGGCGGCCAGCTCGCGCAGCAGGCCCAGCGTCTCGTCGGTGACCAGGTGCTTGGCGTAGTCCACGTGCAGGTCGCCGACCTGGAGGGTGTAGCGGCGGCCGCGCTCCGGGTCGGCGGCGAACAGCTCGCGCAGGTGGGTGCCGCCCAGTTCGGTCCGGTGCTTGGCCAGGGCGGCCCACTGCGGGGTGCGGTCGAGCGGGGTGCGGGCGTCGGCGCGGGTCTCCGACATCGGTGGGTCCTCGATTCATCTGGGTGCAGAAACCGGCAGGGCCAGGCGTGAGGGTTCGCCGAGGTCGTGCGGGTACTGGTGGTGCGCCGACTCCGTTGACGGCCTGCCCGGGTTCAGCCTATGCAACCCCGGGGCCGGTCGTGCGCATTCCGCCCGGCCCCGGCTGCCGCCCCGTCACTTCCGTTCGGAGCGCAGGTCGAGTCCGCGCAGCACCTCGTCGACCAGCTCCGGATCGGCGCCGGGCTCGCTGCGGGCGGCGAGCATCTCGCGGCGGGAGGCGGCGATCATCTCCTGCTCGACGTCCCGGGCGGCCCGCCACTGGGCCATCCGCAGCTTGGCCTCGGCGGCCTCCTCCTCGGCGTAGTTCTCCGGGCAGAGCCGGGCCAGCCGGTCGTGCTGACGGTCCCGCAGGCGGTCGGCGACCTCGGCGGGCAGCCGGTCCTGCTCCTCCAGTTCGCCGAGCCGGTTGAGCCCGGCCTTGGCGGCCCGCCACCAGAGCCGGCGCACGGCCTGCTCGTGCTTGTCCTGGTCGATGTCCAGCTCGAACCGCTTGGCCAGCCAGGGCAGGGTGAGGCCCTGCACCAACAGGGTGAAGAGCACCACGCTGAACGCGATGAAGACCAGCCGGCCGCGCTCGGGGAAGTCCTCGCCGGAGTGCAGGGTGAGCGGGATGGCGAGCGCCAGGGCGACGGTGGCCACGCCGCGCATGCCGGACCACCAGAGGATCACGCTCTCCTTCCAGCTGAACGGCGTGTCCTCGTCGTCGCCGGAGCGCAGCCGCTTCGACAGCCAGCCGGCCGGCAGCAGCCAGAGCAGCCGGACCAGGACGACCACCGCGATGACCACGGCGGCGTCGCCGATGAAGCCGGTCCAGCCGCGGCCGGCCTCCTTGAGCACGGTGGCCAGCTCCAGGCCGATCAGTCCGAAGGCGACGCCGGTGATCAGGATCTCGACCACCTCCCAGAAGGCGTTGCCGACCAGCCGGTAGGCGACGGCGTCCGCGTCGGAGGCCCGCTCGGCGAGGTAGAGCGCGCAGACCACGACGGCGAGCACGCCGGAGCCGTGGATCTCCTCGGCCAGGGCGTAGGCGGCGAAGGGCACCAGCAGGTTGAGCGCGACCTGCTGGGTCGGGTCGTCCAGGCGTTCGGCGAGCTTGGTGTTGACCCAGCCGAGCGCGACGCCGACCACCACGGCCAGCACCGCGGACAGCACGAAGCGCAGCACCGCGTCGCCGCCCGAGAAGTCGCCGCTGACCATGGCCTCGATGGACAGCGAGTAGATGACGATCGCGGTGACGTCGTTGAACAGCCCCTCGCTCTCCAGGATCGCCACCAGGCGGCGGGGCAGCCCGACGCTGCCGGCCACCGCGACGGCGGCGACCGGGTCGGGCGGGGAGACCAGCGCGCCGACCGCGATGGCGGCGGCCAGCGGCAGGGCGGGCAGCAGCCAGTGCACGGCGCCGGCCACCGCGACCGTGGTGATCACCACCAGGCCGATCGCCAGCAGCAGGATCGAGCGGGCGTTGGCCTTGAAGTAGCGCACCGAGGAGCGCCGGGCCACCGCGAAGATCAGCGGCGGCAGGACCAGCGGGAGGATCAGCTCCGGCTCGATGCTGACGTCCGGGATCTGCGGGACGAGCGCCATGACGATGCCGAGCAGGGTCATCAGCACCGGTTGTGGCACTCCGGTCTTCCGCCCGAGCGGCATGGTCACCACGGAGGCGAGCAGCACCAGGAAGAACAGGGGCAGCTGGCCCACGGGGAGGTTCCTCTCGACGACGGACGGCTGAGCGCCGTCCAGGATAAATCTGACAATGCGCCCATCGGTGTCGACACGCTGAACGAAAGCTTGACCTCAAGCGCACTTCAGGCCCGAGGATCGTCGACAGCGGATGGATCAAGAAGGCTCACGAAGGTTCGAGAAGGGGCGGGAAAAGGCATGAAAGCGGTCACCGTGACGGGGAGCGGCGGTCCTGAGGTCCTGCGGGTCACCGAGGTGCCCGACCCGGAGCCCGGGCCGGGCGAGGTGCGGGTACGGGTGTACACGGCCGGGGTGCAGCCGGTGGACCTCGCGATCCGGGAGGGGTTCCGCCCGCCGGGTCTGGCGGTCGAGCCGCCGTTCGTCCTCGGCAACGAGTTCGCCGGGGTGGTGGACGCCGTCGGTCCGGACGCCGGCGACTGGCGGACCGGGGACGAGGTGCTGGGCTTCCGGGTGCTGGGCTGCCAGGCCGACCGGGTCGTGGTCGACGCCGGCCGGCTGGTGGCCAAGCCCGCCGGGATGCCGTGGGAGCAGGCCGGCTCGCTCTCCGCCTCCGGCCAGACCGCGCACCTGGCGCTCACCGAGCTGGGCGTCGGCCCGGGCGACACCGTGCTGGTGCACGGCGCCGCGGGCGGGGTCGGCACGGTCGCCGTCCAGCTGGCCCGGGCCTGGGGCGCCACCGTGGTCGGCACCGCGAGCGAGCGCAACCACGCGTACCTGCGGGAGCTGGGCGCGGTACCGGTCGCGTACGGCGAGGGGCTGGTGGAGCGGGTCCGGGCGGCGGCGCCGCAGGGGGTGACCGCGGCCTTCGACGCCGCCGGGCGGGGCGCCCTGGAGGCCTCCGTCGACCTGGTCGCCGACCGGAACCGGATCGGCACCGTGGTCGACTACCCGGGCGCCGAGCGGCTGGGCGTCCGGCAGCTGCGGGGCGAGCGGACGGCCGGGCGGCTGGCCGAGCTGGTGAAGCTCTGGGAGGCCGGCGCACTGCGGCTGGAGGTCGAGGAGTCGTTCCCGATCGAGCGGGTCGCCCAGGCCCACCGGCTGGTCGGCGCCGGGCACGTCCGGGGCAAGGTGGTGCTGACCATGTGAGCGCGCCGGGCTCCCCGCCCCGGGCCGATTGTGAGTTTCAGCCGCTGACCAGGTAATGTTCTCCACGTCAGCAGGCGCCGCTAGCTCAGTTGGTTAGAGCAGCTGACTCTTAATCAGCGGGTCCGGGGTTCGAGTCCCTGGCGGCGCACAGACAGCCGGAAGGCCCTTCGCGAGAGCGAGGGGCCTTCCGGCGTTTCGGCGTACGCCCGCGCGGTTCCCGCCGTACGCCCGTACGGTTCCCGCCGTACGCCCGCGCGCCCCTCCGTACGCCCTCCGCCCGCACGCACCGGATGGCAGGAAAGGTGGGAAGCAGGTCATTGCTGCCACCGCTTCCCGTTGGGAGGCTGGCCGCATGAGAGCGCACAGCGTGGTCATCGTCCTCTTCGAGGGCGTGCAGAGCCTCGATGTGACCGGCCCCCTGGAGGTGTTCGCGGGGGCGGGCCGGGCCTCCGGGCAGCCCGCGGCCTACCGGGTGACCACCGCCTCCCCCGGCGGCGGTCCGGTGCGCAGCCACAGCGGACTGCGGATCCTGCCGGACGCGGACCTGGCCGGGGTCGGGGCGGTGGACACCCTGCTGGTTCCCGGCGGGATGGACACCGGGCGCCCCGACCCGGCGCTGGTGGAGCGGATCCGGGAGCTGGCCGGACGGGCCGAGCGGGTGGTGTCGGTGTGCACCGGGGCCTTCCTGCTCGCCGAGGCCGGGCTGCTGGCCGGGCGCCGGGCCACCACCCACTGGGCCTACGGCGAGGAGCTGGCCCGACGGTTCCCGGACGTCGAGGTGGACCCGGACCCGATCCACGTCCGGGACGGGCGGATCGCCACCTCGGCCGGGGTCACCGCCGGGATCGACCTGGCGCTGGCCCTGGTCGAGGAGGACCTCGGGCGCGAGACGGCCCTGCTGGTCGCCCGGCACCTGGTGGTCTTCCTGCGCCGGCCGGGCAACCAGGCCCAGTTCAGCACCCAGCTGGCCGCCCAGGTGGCGGCCCGGCAGCCGCTGCGCGAGGTGCAGCGGTGGATCGCCGAGCACCCGGAGGCCGACCTCTCGGTCGAGGCGCTGGCCGACCGGTCGGCGCTGTCGCCGCGGCACTTCGCCCGGGCCTTCGCCGCCGAGGTGGGGGTGACCCCGGGCCGGTACGTGGACGGGGTCCGGCTGGAGGCCGCCCGGCGGCTGCTGGAGGACACCGACCACGGCATCGAGGAGATCGCGCGCTCCTGCGGCTACGGCACCCCGGAGGCGATGCGGCGCGCCTTCGTCCGGGCCCTGGCCGCCCCGCCCGCCGAGTACCGACGCCGCTTCCGACCCGAACCCACCGGAGGTCACTGATGCGCATCGCCATCCTGCTCTACCCCGAGTTCACCACCCTGGACGCGGTCGGCCCGTACGAGGTGCTGTCCCGGCTCCCCGGCGCCGAGGTGGTGTTCACCGCCGCCGAACGGGGGCCGGTCCGCAACGACGTGCACAGCCTGGCGATCACCGCGGACGCCGCCCTGGACGAGGTCGACTCGGCCGACCTGCTGCTGGTGCCCGGCGGGCCCGGGACGCAGGCCCAGCTGACGGACCGGGCCGTGCTCGACTGGGTGCGCCGGATCGACGCGACCACCACCTGGACCACCTCGGTCTGCTCCGGCTCCCTGATCCTGGGCGCCGCCGGGCTGCTGGAGGGCCGCCGGGCCACCTCCCACTGGGGCGTCCTGGACCGGCTGCCCGGGTACGGGGCGGAGCCGACCGGGACGGAGCGGGTCGTCATCGACGGCAAGTACGCCATCGCCGCCGGGGTCTCGGCCGGGATCGACCTCGCGCTGACGCTGGCCGGCCGGATCGCCGGGGACACCGTCGCGCAGGCGATCCAGCTGCTGATCGAGTACGACCCGCAGCCGCCGTACGACTCCGGCGCGCTCGCGAAGGCCTCCCCCGAGGTGGTCGAGGCGGTGAACCGGCTGATGCGGGGCTAACCGCGCACTGCCGGGAAGGCGTGCCGGCGGGCGGCGGTGGCCACGGCGAGGACGGGGAGCATCAGCGCGAGCACCGTCCAGGGCAGGGCGCCGGTGCCCAGGCCGCTCAGGACCAGGCCGCCGAGCACGCCGCCGCCCGCCATCGCGGCGTTCCACAGGGTCACCAGGACGGCCTGGGCGGCGTCCGCCCGCTCCCCGCCCGCGTCGCCGAGGGCGGTCTGGAGCAGGGTCGGGGCGCCGCCCCAGCCCAGGCCCCAGAACAGCGCCGCGACGTACACCAGCGGCGTGCTGCCGGACGCCACCGCGAGGACGGCCGCGGTCACGGCGACCAGCAGCGCGCCGCCGATCGTCAGCTGCCGCAGCCGGCGGTGGATGTGGGCGCCGATCAGCCAGACGCTCGCCAGCGAGGCCAGCCCGAAGACCAGCAGCACGGTGCCGGTGGCGCCGCCGAGGCCGGCCCGGTCCAGGAAGGGCGCGATGTAGGTGAACAGGATGGTGTGCGCGAGCACCCAGAGCACCGTCACGGTGAGCACCGGCCGCACGCCGGGCACGGTCAGCGCGTGCCGGACCGGGACCCGCTCACCGGCCGGCTGCCCGGGCTGGTCCGGCAGCAGCGCCGCGATCCAGCCGATCACGGCGACCGCCAGTGCCGTCATGGCCAGGAAGGGCACCCACCAGGCGAGCACCTGCCCGAGGAAGGTGCCGACCGGCACTCCCAGCGAGAGCGCCACCGGCACACCCGCCATCGCCACCGCCATGGCCCGGCCCTGCTGTTCGACCGGCACCAGCCGGCGCGCGTACCCCGCCAGCAGGGCCCAGGCGAGGCCGGCCGCGACGCCCGCGAGGAAGCGGGCGGCCAGCGTGAGCGGGTAGTCGGTGGAGACCGCGGTGACGGTGTTGGCCACCGCGAAGCCCGCCATCGCGGTGAGCAGCAGCCGCTTGCGGCCCCAGCCGGCGGTGGCCGCGCTGAGCGGGATCGCGGTGACGGCGGAGCCGATCGCGTAGACGGTGACGGTCTGCCCGGCCGCGGACTCGCTGACCCCGAGCGCCTCGCTCATCCCGGGCAGCACCCCGGCGGGCAGGTTCTCGGTGAGACCGGTGACGAAGACGGCGGTGGCCAGGGCGAGCAGGGCGGGGAGCGGGAAGGGCTTCGGGGGTACCGGGGTGGTGAGCTGTGTGGTCGCCATGGGGACCATGCTTGGACCTCACACCGGTGTCAGGTTCAAGCACGGTCCCGCGGGCGGTCGGGTCAACTGCTCAGCGGATCAACGGCTCAGCGGCCGAAGTAGCCGTTGAAGTTCCTGGAGAACTCCTGGCCGCCGAACCGGTCCCAGTTGATCGACCAGGTCATCAGCCCGCGCAGGTTCGGCTGCGCGCCCGAACGCGGCACGTAGGTCCCGCAGTTGGCCAGCTTGGTGAGGCAGTCGAGCGCCTTGTTCACCTCGGCCGGGGCAACGTAGCCGTTGCCCGCGTTGGTGGTGGCCGGCATGCCGATGGCGACCTTGGAGGCCGGCAGCGCCGGGAACACGTTGTTCGCGTTGCCCGCCACCGGGAAGCCCTTGAGCAGCATGTCGGTCATCGCGACGTGGAAGTCGGCGCCGCCCATCGAGTGGTACTGGTTGTCCAGGCCCATGATGGAGCCGGAGTTGTAGTCCTGGACGTGCAGCAGGGTGAGGTCGTCGCGCAGCGCGTGGATGACCGGCAGGTACGCCCCGGCGCGCGGGTCCTGGCCGCCCCAGGGGCCGGATCCGTAGTACTGGTAGCCGAGTTGGACGAAGAAGGTCTCCGGCGCCATGGTCAGCACGAAGCCCGGGCCGTACTTGGCCTTGAGGGTCTTCACCGCGGAGATCAGGTTGACGATGACCGCGCTCTTCGGGTTCCTGAAGTCGGTGTCGCCGGTGTCGAGGGAGAGCGAGTGGCCCTCGAAGTCGATGTCCAGGCCGTCCAGGCCCCACTTGTCGATGATCGCCGAGACCGAGCTGACGAAGGTGTCCCGGGCGGCGGTGCTGGTCAGCTGGACCTGGCCGTTCTGGCCGCCGATCGAGATCAGCACCTTCTTGCCCTGGGCCCGCTTGGCGGCGATGGCGGCCTTGAACTCGTCGTCCGACTCGACGGTCGGGCACTCGGTGGCCGGGCAGCGGTTGAAGCGGATGTCGCCGGAGGTGACGGAGGTGGGCTCGCCGAAGGACAGGTTGATGAAGTCCCAGGAGTTCGGGACGTCGGCCATCCGGGTGTAGCCGGCGCCGTTGGCGAAGCTCGCGTGCAGGTAGCCGACCAGGGCGTGGCTGCCGGCGGGCGGGCTGGTGGGCGTGCCCGTGGGAGTGCCGGTCGGGGTGCCGGTGGGCGTACCCGTGGGAGTCCCGGTCGGCGTGCCCGTGGGCGTACCGGTCGGGGTCGCGGTCGGCGAGGCCGTCGCAGTCGGCGAGGCCGTCGCGGTCGGCGTGGGCGTCGGGCTGGGCGCGCCCGGCCCGTCCAGCGAGACGTCGTCCGCGTAGTAGGTGCCCTGGCCGTACCAGCCGTGGGTGTAGACGGTGGCGCTGGTCTGGTTGGCGCCGGTGGTGAAGCTGAGGCTGAGCTTCTGGTACGAGCCGCCGGTGCCCGGGGTCCAGGTGCTCGGGCCACCGCCGTCCACGCCCAGGTAGACGTACGAGCCGTTGACGTAGGCGCTGAGCGTGTAGGTGGTGTTCGGGGCGACGGTGACGGTCTGGCCGCACTGGGCGGTGTCGCCGGCCGTGGCGGCCGCGGCGAGCGCGCGGCCGCCGCCGTGCACCGGGCTGGTGACGACGCTGCCGGAGTTGCCGGAGCAGCTCCAGGGGCCGAGCGAGCCGGACTCGAAGCCGCCGTTGACCAGGAACTCGCCGGCCGAGGCGGTGGGCGCCAGGCCGAGTGTGACGCCGACCAGGGTGGCCGCGGCGACGGCGGAGGCGGTGCCGGCCGCGATGGTGGCCCGGCGTTGTCCGGGAAGGGTTCTGCGCATGCGGGTGCTCCTGCGATGGCGCGGTCGTGGGGGACGTCCGAGGGCACGCCGGAGCACGGGCCAGTGGGGGGAACGGCCCGGCCTGGCACCCAAGTTGGACTAGACCACTGAAGTGGATCCGGCCGGGCGGTGTCAATGGTCCAGACCGGTCCGGAGGGCCCCCGCCCCCCGGGCGCCCGGCCGCCTCCGGTTGCCGGAGGTGACACCCCGTCGAAGGATGGACGCGTGACCCCGCCCGGCTACCTCCGCCACCCCCACCTGCACGGCGGCCTGCTCACCTTCACCGCCGAGGACGACGTCTGGATCGCCCCGCTGGACGCCGACGGCGGCGGCACCGGCCGGGCCTGGCGGGTCGGCTGCGACCGCACCCGGGTCAGCCACCCCCGCTTCTCCCCCGACGGCACCACCCTCGCCTGGACCAGCTGGCTCGCCCTGACCCCCGAGGTGTGGACCGCCCCGGTCGAGGGCGGCCCGGCGGACCGGCTCAGCTTCTGGGGCAGCCAGGACACCCGGGTGCGCGGCTGGCTGCCGGACGGCGAGGTGCTGGCCGTCACCTCCTACCACGAGCCCTTCGGCCACTACACCTGGGCGCACGCCCTGCCGCCGGACGGCTCCCCCGGCCGCCGGATGCCCTGGGGACCGGTCGGCGACGCCCAGATGAGCCGCGAACGGACCGTGCTCCTCACCGGCGCCGCCCCGCACGGGCCGGCCGCCTGGAAGCGCTACCGGGGCGGCGCCACCGGCCGGCTCTGGGTGGACGGCGACCGGATCCTGCCCGGGCACACCGGGCACCTCGCCGCACCGATGCCGGTCGGCGGCCCCCTCGGCGACCGGATCGCCTTCCTCTCCGACCACGAGGGCATCGGCAACGTCTACTCCTGCCGCCCGGACGGCACCGACCTGCGCCGGCACACCGACCACGCCTCCTACTACGCCCGCGAGGCCGCCACCGACGGCACCCGGATCGTCTACCAGCACGCCGGCGACCTCTGGCTGCTGGACGACCTGGCCGCACCCGCCCCGCGCCGGCTGCACGTCCCGCTCGGCGGCGCCCGGGCCGGCCGCCGCCCGTACCAGGTCAACGCCGCCGGCCAGGTCAAGGACCTCGCCTGCGACCAGACCGGCCGGGCCGGGGTGGTCACCGTGCGCGGCAGCCAGTACTGGCTCACCCACAAGGACGGCCCGGCCCGGGCGCTGGCCGACACCCCCGGGGTGCGCACCCGGCTGCCGGTGGTGCTCGGGCACACCGGCGAGGCGGCCTGGATCACCGACGCCGAGGGCGCCGACGCGGTCGAGGTGGTGCCGCTGCCGGGGCACCCCAGGTCGGAGCAGCACCGCCACCGGGTGCTCGCCGCCGGGCGGATCGGCCGCGTCCTGGAGCTCACCGCCTCCCCCGACGGCAGCCGGCTCGCCGCCACCACCTCGGACGGGCGGCTGCTGCTGGTCTCCGCCGCCGACGGCGGGGTGCGCGAACTGGCCGCCTCCGGCTACGGGCCGGTCGCCGGCGCCCGCTTCTCCCCCGACTCGCACTGGATCGCCTGGTCCGAGCCGGTCGCCGGGCGCTCGCTGCGCCGCATCCGGCTCACCCGCGCCGACGCGTCCGCGGCGACCACCGACGTCACCGACGGCCGGTTCGAGGACGAGCAACCGGTGTTCACCCGGGACGGCCGCTACCTGGCCTTCCTGTCCTGGCGCGGCTTCGACCCGGTCCACGACGTGCACACCGGCGACCTCTCCTTCCCGGTCGGCTGCCGCCCGTACCTCGTCCCGCTCGCCGCCGACACCCCCTCACCGTTCACCGCCCCGCCCGAGGACGGCGCCGCGCACGGCGACGGCGGCGGCGACGGCACCGTCCGGGTCGACCCGGAGGGCATCGGCGAGCGGCTGCTCCAGTTCCCGGTGATCGCCTCCAAGTACTCGGCCACCGACGCGGTGCGCGGCGGCCTGGTCTGGCTGCGCTGGCCGATCTCCGGCACCCTCGGGCAGACCTTCGCCAGCCCGGAGGACACCTCGGGGCGCCCCTCGCTGGAGCACTTCGACCTGGCCCGGGGCACCCGCAGCACGCTGGTCGACAAGCTGGACGGCTACGCGGTGTCCGGGGACGGCGGCTCGATCGCGGTCTACTCGGCCGGGACGCTGCGGGTGGTCCCGGTCGCCGCCCCCGCCGCCGGCACCAACGTCGACCTGCGCCGGATCACCCACACCGTGCACCCGGCCGCCGAATGGCGCCAGGCCTACCACGAGGCGGCCCGGATCGTCCGGGACCAGTTCTGGGACGAGCGGATGTCCGGCCTGGACTGGCCCGCGCTGGTCGCCCAGTACGAGCCGCTGCTGGACCGGGTCTGCTCCCCCGACGACTTCGCCGACCTGCTGCGCGAACTCCTCGGCGAACTCGGCACCTCGCACGCCTACGTCACCCCCTCCCGGCGCGCCGAGGGCCCCGTGCTCGCCCAGCAGCCGCTCGGCCTGCTCGGCGCCAACGCCCACCGCTCCCCCGACGGCCGCTGGCTGGTCGACCGGGTGCTGCCCGGCGAGACCTCCGACCCCCGCGCCCGCGCCCCGCTCGCCGCCCAGGGCGTGCGGGACGGCGACGAGCTCCTGGAGGTCGGCGGCCGCCCGGTGGACCCGCTGCGCGGACCGCTGCCGCTGCTGGCCGGCACCGGCGGCACGACGCTCGAACTCGCCCTGCGCGGCGCCCCGGACGGCCCGGTGCGGCGGATCGTGATCACCCCGCTGACCGACGAGCGGCCCATCCGCTACCAGGACTGGGTGGCCAAACGGCGTTCCCTGGTCCGCGAGTTCAGCGACGGGCGGTGCGGCTACCTGCACATCCCGGACCTCGGCGGCTCCGGCTGGGCGCAGTTCAACCGGGACCTGCGGCGCGAACTGGACAAGCCCGCGCTGGTCCTGGACGTCCGCGGCAACGCCGGCGGCAACGTCTCCGAACTCGTCCTGGAGAAACTCTCCCGGCACGTCCTGGCCTGGGACTTCACCCGGGACCGCCGCCCGGTCCGCTGGCCCCGGCACGCACCGCGCGGACCACTGGTGGCGCTGGCCGACGAGGCCACCAGCTCCGACGGCGACGTGATCATCGCGGCGATCAGGCTGCTCGGACTCGGCCCGGTGGTCGGCGCCCGCACCTGGGGCGGGGTGGTCGGGATGAGCGGGCGGCACACCCTCGGCGACGGCACCCAGATCTCGGTGCCGAAGAACGCCTCCTGGTTCGACGGCGGGCTCGGCTGGACGGTGGAGAACCGGGGCGTCGAACCGGACGTGCACGTGCTGCGCACCCCCCGCGACTGGGCCCGGGGGCGCCACCCGGAGCTGGTCGCCGCCGTCCAGCTGGCCCTGGAGCTTCTGGAGGACGCCCCCGCCGCCGAGCCGCCGCCCGCCGACACCCCCCGGCCGGACCTGCGCCGCCCGCCGCTGCCGCCGCGTTCGGCCTGAACTCCGGGCTCAGCCCCAGGGGTCGCCCTCGGCGGTCATGTTCTCGGCGGCCCGCCGGTCGGCCTCCTCCTGGGCGAGCCGTTCCTGCTGCTCCCGGGTGCGCTCGATGTCGTCGCCGTACGCGTCGGCGGCCTCGTCGTGGGCGAGGGCGGCCCGCTGGGCGGCCTCCTGCCCGACGGACTCGTGCTGCGGCCGGTGGAACAACCTGTCGAAGATGCCCATGGCTCCTCCTCCGGGGGGAACGACGGAATGCCGGGCTGCCCCCACTCTCACACCGGGTACGGACGGGCGCACCTTGAGCCTTTGGTCCCTGGTGAACGCGCCCAAGGGCCGTAGCCGGGAGCCGCCGGACGGACGGAGGGTGGTGACCGTCGGCGACATCCACGCCACCCCTGGAGCCCGCAGTGACCGTCGTACACCCCGGAAGCCCCGCCCGGCGCACCGCCGAGGACCAGCACGACGGACCGCGCCGGCGGGTCGGCCCGCTGGCCGCCCTGGACGGCCGGCTGCCCGGCGCCCACGACCTGCTGCTGATGCAGTGCCCCAGCTCGCTGCGGCCCCTCACGGGCGGCGAACTGCCGGACTGGGCACGGGCCGTGCTGCGGGCGCACCCCTGGGTGACGGTCGGCCGGGCGCCCGCCGTGGTCGGCAACCCGGTGGACCTGCCGCACCCCCAGCGCTGCACCCGGGACCCGGAGGCCGCGCCCGAGCTGTGGTTCCCGGTGACCGTGCGCGGCCCGCGCCCCGGCCAGCGGCTGGATGCCCTGGCCCCCTGGGCCGCGGTGGCCCGGACCCTGCGGCCCGAACAGCTCCCCGACCGGCGCGGGCACCTGGCCCCCGAACGGCTCGCCGGCATCCCGGCCCTGGCCCTGCTGCCCGAGGTCGGCCGCCTGGTCGCCGACCACCGGCTGCCCTGGGGCCCGATCGGCGCGGTCGGCTACGAGCTGGGCAGCGGCGTGCCGGTGGCCGGACCGCTCAGCCCGCTGCGGCTGGTGCTGCGCGCGCCGCAGCCGATCAGCCGACGGGACGCCCTGCAACTGCGGCGGGCCCTGACCAAGCTGCCGGTGCCCGTGCAGGCCGAACTGGAGACCCGGCACGGCTCGGTGCAGCTCGCCGAGTACGCCTCCGGCGCGCTCGGCCTCACCCTGCTGACGCCGGACGGGCCCCGCGAGGTCCGCGACCCGTGGTTCCCCCGGGGCCCGTTCGCCTGACGGGCCCGGACCGCCCCCGGAAGAACTCTCGGAAAAAAGTCCCGGGCCCGATGTCAAGACCGCCGGGTCCGCTCCGACGTCAGGGTGTGCGGCACCCCGCCGCACCCACCGACGCGACAGGAGCCCCCGCCATGGACCAACTGCTCAGAGTCATGAACTTCAATGTCTCCAGCGACGGCGTCGCCGCCGGTGAGCACCAGAGTTTCGAGCTGCCGTTCGGCCTCGACCGCCCCGAGCGGCTCTTCTCCTGGGCCGGGGCCACCGCGAGCTGGCCGATGCGCACCGACTCCGGCGGCAGCCGGGGGCTGGACGACTACTTCACCCGGGACTTCGCCCGGAACATCGGTGCCGAGATCATGGGGCGCAACAAGTTCGGCCCCCAGCGCGGGCCGTGGCAGGACCACGAGTGGCTCGGCTGGTGGGGCGACGAGCCGCCGTTCCGCACTCCGGTGTTCGTCATGACCCACCACACGCGCCCCTCGTTCACGCTCTCCGACACCACCTTCCACTTCGTCGACGGCGACCCGGCCACCGTCCTCAAGCAGGCCCGGGAGGCCGCCGACGGCAAGGACGTCCGCCTCGGCGGCGGGGTCACCACCATCCGCCAGTTCCTCGACGCCGACCTCGTGGACACCCTGCACATCGCGGTCTCCCCACTGAAACTCGGCTCCGGGCTGAAGCTCTGGGAGTCCCCCGACGAGCTGCTCGACCGGTTCCACCTGGAGGTCGTGCCCAGCCCGAGCGGCGTGGCGCACCACCTGTTCTGGCGGCGGTGACGCGGGGGCCCCACTTCTCGGCGGAGGAGTGGGGCCCGTTCGGCGCGGTGGGGACGACGGTCAGCCGGTGATGCTCGCCGCACCCGTCTCCAGGTGGCCGGTGAAGCGCTGGGACCAGGTGCTGTCCGCATCCACCGTCACCGTGAAGTCGTACCAGCCGTTGCTGTACGCCACCACGTTGAAGAAGTCGCTGACGCTGCCGCCGGCCGGGACCTGGTACGTCCAGGGGCCGTCCGTGCGGTAGTTGTTGGACGCGATCGTGAACGTGATCGGGGTGCTGCCGGAGTTGGCGAGCCGGAAGTAGAGCGCGAGCTTGCCGGTGCCCGGCTCGACCGCGTAGGAGGCGGTGACGGCCGCGTTCTTGCCCGCCTTCGTCGCGTCGCCCTTGAAGCGGCGCAGGAAGCGGTTGGGGCCGACCACCGTGAGGTCGTACGGGCCGCCGCCGAAGTTGGTGCCGCAGTTGAAGAAGTCGCTGGTGCTGCCGCCCGGGTCGACCGTGTACTGCCAGGGGCCACCGCTGCGGTAGGCGTTGGCGTAGGCCGCGAAGTGCGCGGACTTGGTGGCGGCGGCACCCCCGTTGTCCATCGCGATCCAGACCTTCATCACCCCGCCCGAGCCGAACTCCAGGTGGTCCAGGTTCGCGTTCGGCTGGTACGGCAGGGCGCGCGCCGGGCGGGTGCCGGACTCCTGCACCGGGAGCTGGTTGTTCACCGGGGCCGGGTTGGGCAGCGGGCCGCAGGCGGACAGGCCGATGGTCTGCGAGGTGTCGGGCAGCGCCGGCAGGCCGTAGACCGGGTTGGCGAAGTCGAACACGCTGGTCAGGTCCCCGCAGACCCTGCGGCGCCAGTCGCTGATGTTCGGGCAGGTGGCGGGCTTGCCGAGGGCGGCGGTCCAGGTCTCCAGGAAGCGCAGCACCGAGGTGTGGTCGAAGGTCTCGGAGTTGACCCAGCCGCCACGGGTCCACGGCGAGACGGCGATGAGCGGGACGCGGAAGCCGAGGCCGATGTTGGTGCCGTTGTAGAACTCGCCCGGGGTGCCGGCCGGGGCGACGGGCGGCGGGACGTGGTCGAAGAAGCCGTCGTTCTCGTCGTAGTTGATGAACAGGACGGACGAGTCGAAGACGTTCGGGTCCGCGTTGAGCGCGTCGATCACCATGTGGACGAAGTGCGCGCCGTCCACCGGGGTGGCGTACGGGTGCTCGGAGGAGGCCTGGTCGGGGACGATCCAGCTCACCTGCGGCAGCGTCCCGGCCAGCACGTCGGCCTTGATGGCGGCGGCGATGTCGTCCGGGGTCCGCCCGGTGACCTTGGGCACCGAGCCCATGCCCTTGACGGCCAGCGGGCTGCCGGCCTGGGCGCCCGTGAAGTTCGTGAAGTACGCCAGGGCGTTGTCGCCGTAGTTGTCGGCGGCGTTCTGGTAGACCTTCCAGCTGACGCCGGCGCTCTCCAGCGCCTCGGCGTAGGTCTGCCAGCGCAGGCCCTTCTCGTCGCCGCCGTCGTAGGCCGGGCCGCCCGCGGTGCCGGCCGGGTCGATCTGGCCGGACCAGTGGTAGGTGCGGTTGGGGCCGGTCGCGCTCAGCACCGAGCAGTGGTACGCGTCGCAGATCGTCCAGTTCTCGGCCAGGGCGTAGTGGAACGGGATGTCCTGGCGGGTGAGGAAGCCGAGCGTGCGGACGTTGCCCTTGGCGGCGACCCAGGAGTCCATCTTCCCGCCGTTCCAGGCCTTGTGCTGATCACCCCATCCGTGGCTGAGGTCCCCGTTGCACTGGGCGAGGCGCTCCGGGTCGGCTCCCCCGGCCGGCTTGGTCTGGCTGAACTGCCACGGGTACTGGCGGGCGAGCAGGCCGTTCGGTTGGTTGAAGACGCTGTAGCCGCCGGAGATCTGGATGGCGCTGCGGTCGGCGAAGCCGCGCACGCCGCGCAGCGTGCCGAAGTAGTGGTCGAAGCTGCGGTTCTCCTGCATCAGGATCACCACGTGCCGGGCGTCGGTGATGGTGCCGGTCGCGCTGAGCGCGGCGGTGGAAGCGGGAGCGGCGGCACTTCCCCGGGCGGCCCCCGCGGCCCCTGCGGCCCCCGCCGCTCCGGTGCCGGCCACGGCGAGGCCTGCCGCGGCGGCGCCGGACAGCGTGACGAACTTCCTACGACTCAACTCGGCCATCAGACCGGTCCGTCCCTTCGCTGGCGATGTTGTGTGCACAAGTCGGGGCCATCGATCGCGGAGAAGTCTCCACCTCGGCCCGACCGGCCCACCAGGTGCCCGCGGCAGGTTTGGCGGACTGTTCGCCCGGGTGTCACCGAGCGACGCCCGGCTGAACGGGCGGAGCGGCTCAGGTGCTCAGCGGTCCTTGACCTCGATCCCCAGCGCGTGGGCGAACTGGGGTGCCAGCTCCATCAGTTGGAGGGAGCTGATGACCGCCCCGCGCAGCCCCTGGTGGCCGTCGGCCAGACCGAGCCGGACGGCGCCGCGCAGGTCCGTCCGGCTCAGCGTCGCACCGCGCAGCCGGACCTCCTCCAGCGTGGAGCCGGGGAAGGACACCCCGGTCAGCTTCGCCTCGCCGAAGTCCACGTCGCGCAGCAGGCAGTCCTCGAAGACGACGTCCCGCAGGACGGCCGAGCGCAGGTTGACCGCCTCCAGCTTGCAGCCCCGGAACACCACCCGGCGCAGCGCCGAGCCGTACCCGGCGATCCCGGCGAGCACGCCGCCGACGAAGGAGCTGTCCTGCCACTCGGAGTCGCTCAGGTCGCAGGCGACCCAGCGACCGGCCTGCACCCACACCTCGTTGAACCGGGCCTGGCGCAGCTTGACCCCGCTGAGCGCGACGCCGGTGAAGGCGCACTCCAGGAAGGCCGCCCCGGCGCCCGACTCGTCGGTGTGCTCGCCGCCGTCGAAGTGCGCGGTGTCGTACCGCTCGTCGGCCCGCAGCGGCCCGGTGTGCGGGCGCAGCAGCTCGGCGTACGGGAGGTCGGCGAGCCGGTCGGGGGCGGAACGGGACATGGCGGTGGCTCCTGGCGGTCGGGGCGTACGGGTCTCGGCCGCATGCTCGCACGCGGCACCGACAACGCCGGGGAGCGACGGCACCCCGGAC
>NZ_JBHVET010000078.1:0-18144 GCF_042802135.1 Kitasatospora sp. NPDC057512 | reverse complement strand
GCCCAGAACGCCGCCCTGGACGACGCCGCCGCGATCCGCGAGCGGATCGAGCAGATGCAGGACGAGGCGGCCCGGCTGCGGGCCGAGGCCGAGGAGCTGCGCGCCCAGGCCGCCGCCGAGGCCGACCGGGTGCGCGGCGAGGCCCGCCGCCAGGCCGTGGGCCAGATCGAGGAGTCGGCGAAGAACGCCGAGGAGCTGCTCACCAAGGCCAAGGCCGACGCGGACGAGCTGCGCGCGGGTGCCGCCGCGGAGATCGAGCGGCTGCGCGAGCAGGCCCAGGAGCAGGCCGCCGAGACCCAGGGCCGGGCCGAGCAGACCCTGACCCGGGCCCGGGCCGAGGCCGGGAAGATCACCGACGCCGCCGAGCAGCAGGGCCAGGACGCGCTCGCCGCCGCCAAGGCCGCGGCCGCCGAGAACCGGTCCGCCGCCGAGCGCGAGACCGCCGAACTCCGGCGCGACGCAACCGAGTTCGACCAGCGGGTGCGCGCCGAGGCGACCGCCGCAGCGGAGGCCCTGACCACCGAGGCGCAGGCCGAGGCGAACGCCGTCCGGGACGCCGCGGTGGCCGACGCCGAGCGGGTGCGCACCGAGGCCGACACCGAGGCCGCCCGCGCCCGGGCCGAGGCCGAGGCGGCCGCGAACGCGCTGCGCGAGGAGAGCCGGCGCGAACGCGAGGAGGCCGCCGACGGTCTGCGGCGCGAGCGCGAGGAGACCTCCGAGCACCTGGACGCGGCCGAGGCCGCCCGTGAGCAGGCCGAGCTGGCCGCCGCGGCGACCAGGGCCGAGGCCGAACAGGCCGCCGGGGAACTGCGGGCGCTCGCCCAGCAGGAGACCACCCAGCAGCGCGAGGCCGCCGAGGCCTACGCCGACCGGGTCCGCACCGAGGCCGAACAGCACGCCGGCGACCTCACCGAGCGCACCGCGGCGGAGACCGCCGAGGTCCGCGAGGCGGCCGAGAAGCACAGCGCCGAGGTCCGCGAGGCCGCCGACCGGCACAGCGTCGAGGTCCGCGAGGCGGCCGACGCCTACGCCGACGAGCAGCGCACCGCGGCCGACACGTACGTCACCGAGCAGCACACCGCCGCCGACACGTACGCCACGGAGCAGCACACCGCCGCCGACGCCTACGCCGCGGAGACCAGGGCCGAGGCCGAACAGGCCGCCGGGGAACTGCGGGCCCTGGCCCAGCAGGAGACCACCCAGCAGCGCGAGGCCGCCGAGGCCCACGCCGACCGGGTCCGCACCGAGGCCGAACAGCACGCCACCGACCTCACCAAGCGCACCGCGGCGGAGACCGCCGAGGTCCGCGAGGCGGCCGAGAAGCACAGCGCCGAGGTCCGCGAGGCCGCCGACCGGTACAGCGCCGAGGTCCGTGAAGCCTCCGACGCGTACGCCGCCGAGCAGCACACCGCCGCCGACGGGTACGCCGCCGAGGTCCGCGAGCAGGCCGACGCGTACGCCGCCGAGGCCCACGAGCAGGCCGACGCCCACACCGCCGAGCAGCGCGCCGCCGCCGACGAGGCACTGGAGCGCGCCGAGGCCACCGCCGAGCAGCGCCGCGCCGAGGCCGCCAAGGACGCCAAGGCCACCCGCGAGAAGGCCGCCGCCGAACTGGCCCTGGCCAACGAGCAGGCCTCGACCGTCCGGGCCGAGGCCGGCCGCGAGCTGTCCGAGGCCCGTGCCACCGCCGACGGCATCCGCGCCGAGGCCACCGCCGAGCTGGAGCAGGCCAGGGCCGACCGCGCCGAGCTGATCGCCGCCGCCAAGGCCGAGGGCGCCGAGCTGGTGGCCGCCGCCGAGGACGAGGCCGCCGAGGTCCGCCAGTCGGTGGCCGGTATGCACGAGGCCGCCGCCGAACAGATCGCCGCGCTCCGCGAGGCCGCCGAGCAGGAGGCCACCGAGCTCCGCGAGGCCGCCGAACAGGACGCCACCGAGCTGCGCGCCCTCGCCGAGTACGAGACCACCGAGCAGCGGGAGCTGGCCGAGCGGGAGAGCACCGAGCAGCGCGAGTCCGCCGACGCGTACGCCGCCGAGCTGCGCGGCCTGGTCGAGCGGGAGAGCGCCGAGCAGCGCGAGCTCGTCGACCGCGAGACCGCCGACCTGCGGGCCCGCACCGAGGCCGAGACCACCGCCCTGCGCGAGCAGACCGAGCTGGAGCTGGCCGCCGAGCGGGAGGCCGTCGAGAACGAGCTCGGCCGGCAGCGCGCCGAGGCCCGGGCCTACGACGGGCAGCTGCGCGCGGAGGCCGAGGCCGAGCTGCGGGCCGCCCAGGAGGCCGCCGAGCAGCTGCGCGCCGACGCGGAGGCGCAGGCCGCCCGTACGGTGGCCGAGGCCGAGGCCCAGGGCGCCCGGAGCATCGCCGACGCCGAGGAGCTGGCCGCGGCCCTGCGCGCCGAGGCCGACGAGTACGCCCTCGCGACCCGCACCCTGGCCGACGACTACGACTCCGCCACCCACTCGCGCGCCGACGCCTACGACGCGGAGACCCGGGAGGCCGCCGAGCAGTTCGACAAGGCCACCCGCGAGCAGGCCAAGTCCGTCCTGGAGAAGGCCTTCGCGGACGCCGAGGCGCTCGGCGAGGACGCCCAGACCACCGCGCTGGCGACCACCGCCGCCGCCGAGGAGCAGGCGGACGCCATGGTCGCGGCCGCCCGCAAGGAGGCCGACCGGCTGGTCGCCGCCGGCGAGGCGGCCGGTCAGGCCGAGGTCGAGAAGGGCCGCTCCGACGCGGACGCCCTGCTCGCCGAGGCCCGCCGGGACGCGACCGCGATCCGCGAGCGCGCCGAGGAGCTGCGCGAGCGCACCGACGCCGAGGTCGAGGCCCTGCACGAGCGCGCCCGCAAGGAGAACGCGGCGGCCATGAAGTCGGCCGGCGAGCGGGTGGACGCGCTGGTGACGGCCGCCCAGGAGCAGCTGACCGAGGCCGAGGAGCAGGCGGTGGCCACCGTCGCCGAGGCCGAGGACCGCGCGGCGGCCCTGGTCGCGGCGGCCGAGGACCGGGCGGCCGAGCTGACCTCGGAGGCCTCCGCGGAGGCCAGCAAGGTCCGGCTGTCCGCCGTCCGCAAGGCCGAGGGCCTGCTGAAGGAGGCGGAGACCAAGCTCGCCAACTCCACCGGCCGCGCCGAGTCGCTCATCGAGAAGGCCGAGGCCAAGCTCCGGTCGTCCGAGGCGGAGGCCGAGGAGCGGCTGGACCGGGCCTCCACCGAGGCGGAGAAGCGGCTGCGGGACGCCGACGAGGCCGCGGACGAGCAGGTCGAGCTGGCGAAGGCGGAGGCCGAGCGGCTGCTCGCCGAGGCGAAGGCCGAGGCGAAGCGGGTCACCGACGAGGGCCGGCGCGAGCTGGACGAACTGGTGCGCCGCCGCAAGGACATCAACACCGAGATCTCCAGGGTCCAGGACGTGCTGTCCGCCCTGGAGGCGTTCGAGGCACCGTCACCGGTCGCCCAGGCCAACGGGGGAAGCAACACCAAGAAGGACGGGGGTGCCAAGGCCGGTGCCGGAGTTGGCTCCCCCCGGTCGGGTGGCAATCGCTCCAAGAGCTCACCACCCGATTGAGCGGACATTGGCGGTCATTGTCCGTGAGAGAACGGCATAACGCCGTCGACACTCCGGTACCGTGTCAGGATTCCCTCAACCACCTCAGCGGTTTGACGACAGGAAGCCCAGAACCCCATGAGCGACAGTCACTCCCCTCACGGCTTCGACCTGGTGCGCCGTGGGTACGAGCGTGCCCAGGTCGACGAGCGGATCACCAAGCTGGTGGCCGACCGTGACAGTGCCTTGACCCGGATCAGCGCGCTGGAGAAGCGCATCGAGGAGCTTCACCTCGAGACCCAGTCCGCCCAGGCGGCGGTCACCGAGGCGGAGCCCTCGTACGCCGGTCTCGGCGCCCGGGTCGAGAAGATCCTGCGACTCGCCGAGGAGGAGGCCAAGGACCTGCGCGACGAGGCGCACCGCGCCGCCGAGCAGCACCGCGAGCTCGCCGAGGCCGCCGCCCAGCAGGTCCGCACCGAGGCCGAGAACTACGCCAAGGACCGCAAGGCCAAGGCGGAGGACGAGGGGCTGCGGATCGTCGACAAGTCCAAGAGCGACGCCGCCCAGCTGCGCGCCGAGGCCAACAAGGACGCCCAGAACAAGCGCGAGGAGGCGGACGCCCTCTTCGAGGACACCCGCACCAAGGCCGCCCAGGCCGCGCTGGAGTTCGAGACCAACCTGGCCAAGCGCCGCGAGCAGTCCGAGCGCGACCTGGCCGCCCGTCAGGCCAAGGCCGAGAAGCGCCTGGCCGAGATCGAGCACCGGGCCGAGCAGCTGCGCCTGGAGGCCGAGAAGCTGCGCACCGACGCCGAGCGCCGCGCCCGCCAGACCGTCGAGACGGCCCAGCGCCAGTCCGAGGACATCGTGGCCGACGCCAACGCCAAGGCCGACCGCATCCGCAGCGAATCCGAGCGCGAGCTGGCGGCGCTCACCAACCGCCGCGACAGCATCAACGCCCAGCTGACCAACGTCCGCGAGATGCTGGCGACGCTGACCGGCGCGGCCGTGGCCGCCGCCTCGCTGCCGACCGACGACACCCTGGGCGTGCCCGCCCAGCAGTCGCGCTGACGCACACCGGCCCGGCCGCACCGCAGGCCCTCACCCGCCCGGGTGAGGGCCTGTCGGCTTGCCGCGCCGTCATCGCCTCCGGCGCGGCTTGACGAAGGGGCGCTAGCGGGGGTAGGCGCCGTCCGGCCGCTGGTACCCGCTGCTGAGCTGGTTGCCCTCGTCGTCCGAGACGGTGCCGAACCAGGAGGTGCACCAGACCGACACCGAGTCCGGCCAGTACTGCACCTCGAAGGGGTGCCCGGGCCCGTAGTCGCCGTACGAGGTGACGATGAAGGTCTCCCCCGGGCGCATCCAGTAGTCCTCGCCGAGCGGTTCCAGGGTCAGCTCGACCAGCCCCTCGCCCCGGTTGGTCACCGGCATCCGGCCGCTCACCTCCAGCGCCGAGAAGTCCCAGGCCGCCGCGTCCTGGCTCTCCTGGCTCATCCGGCGGCCACCCGGGCGAGCAGGCCGCGCACGACGGCGTCGAAGGCCTCGGGCGCCTCCAGGGCGCTCAGGTGGCCCACCCGGGGCAGGACGGTCAGCTCGGCGTCCGGCCGGGCCCGCAGCATCGCCTCGGCCTCCTCCGGCGCCACCAGGGCGTCCTCGGCGCCCGCCACGATCGCGACCGGCACCGGCAGGCCGGCCAGCACGTCCAGGGAGTCCGGGCGGGCCGCCATGGCCCGCTGGGCCCAGGCGACGGCGGCCGGCGAAGCGGCGGCGACCATCGCCTCCACCCGCTCCACCAGGTGCTGCGAGTCCGGCCCGAGCTGCCCGGCCGCGACCCGCTCGTCCAGCAGCAGCCGCACGCTGTCCCGCGCGGTGACGGCGGCGGCCACCCGCTCCCGGTTGGCCCGGGCCGCGTCGGTGTCGGCGGTGGCCCGGGTGTTGGCGAGCAGCAGGCCGGACAGCCGGTCGGGGTGGCGGCGGGCGAGGGCCAGCGCCGCGTAGCCGCCCATGGAGAGCCCGGCGACCACCGCGCGTTCGATTCCGGCGGCGTCCAGCAGCAGCGCGAGGTCGTCCGCGACCAGGTCCAGCGAGGGCTCGTCGTCGCCCAGCCCGGTGCCGCCGAAACCCCGCTGGTCGGGGGCGAGCACCCGCGCTTCGTCCCCGGTCAGGCCGGGCAGCGCGTCCAGCTGGGACGACCACATCGAGGCGTTCAGAGGAAAGGCGTGCAGCAGCAGGAGTGGTGTTCCGGTACCGCTCTCGCGGACCGACACTGCGGTTGGGAGCTGGGTCATGCTCCCAACCTATTCCGGCACGCCCGGCGGGCCCACTCAGCGGGCCGCGATATCCCCTTTGTCCTAGCCTGACAAAGACCTGAGGGAGCGCGAATGATCGAGTTGCACGACCTGACAAAACGTTACGGCAAGACCCTCGCGGTGGACCGCCTCAGCTTCCAGGTCCCCCAGGGCGTGGTGACCGGCTTCCTCGGCCCCAACGGCGCCGGCAAGTCCACCACCATGCGCATGATCCTCGACCTCGACCGCCCGACCTCCGGCCGGGTCACCATCGACGGCAGGCGCTACGGCCAGCTCAGCGAGCCGCTCAAGTACATCGGCGCGCTGCTGGAGGCCAAGGCCGTCCACCCCGGCCGCACCGCCCGCGACCACCTGCTCTGGCTCGCCCAGAGCAACCGCATCCCCGAGCGCCGGGTGGACGAGGTGCTCGCCCTGGTCGGCCTCACCCCGGTGGCCCGCAAGCGGGCCCGCGGCTTCTCGCTCGGCATGGGCCAGCGCCTGGGCATCGCCTCCGCGCTGCTCGGCGACCCGGAGATCGTCATGTTCGACGAACCGGTCAACGGCCTGGACCCGGAGGGCATCCTCTGGATCCGCAACCTGATGAAGCGCCTCGCCGGCGAGGGCCGGACGGTCTTCGTCTCCTCCCACCTGATGAGCGAGATGGCCGTCACCGCCGACCACCTGGTGGTCATCGGCCGGGGCCGGCTGCTCGCCGACCTGCCGATGCCGGAGTTCATCCGGCGCAACTCCCGCTCCGCCGTACGGCTGCGCGGCCCGGAGCCCGAGCGGCTGCTCGACGTGCTGGCCCGGGCCGGCCTGCGGCACGAACCCGGCCCGGACGGCTCCTACGAGGTGGTCGACGGGGACATCGCCCGGCTCGGCGAGCTGTTCGCCGGCCACGGCGTGGTGCTGCACGAACTCAGCCCGCAGCAGGCCTCGCTGGAGGAGGCCTTCATGCAGATGACGGCCGACTCGGTGGAGTACCACGCGGGCGACGGCCCGGGCCTGGACGCGGCCGGCGCGCCCACCGAGTGGGGCGCCGGCTGGAAGGCGGACGGTGCCCCGCAGAACACCACGGCACGGCAGGAGGAGAACTGAGATGGCGTCCTTCCCCGCGGTCCTGCGCTCCGAGTGGACGAAGATCCGCAGCGTCCGCTCGACGGTCTGGACGCTCGCGCTGACCTTCGTCGTCACGGTCGGCATCGGCGCGCTGCTGTCCCTGCTCACCAACAACAACTTCGCCGAGTTCCGCCGGGGCGACCAGTCCCCGTTCGACGCCACCGGGACGTCCTTCTCCGGCATCATGCTCGGCGAGCTGGCGATCATCGTCTTCGGGGTGCTGGCGATCGGCAACGAGTACAGCAGCGGCATGGTCCGGGTCACCCTGGCCGCCGTCCCGCAGCGCGGCACCCTGCTCACCGGCAAGGCGGTGGTGCTCGGCGCGCTGGCCCTCGCGGTCTCGCTGGTGACGGCCTTCGCCACCTTCTTCGCCGGCCAGGCGCTGCTCGGCCCGCACTCCACCACGATCGGCGAACCGAACGTGCTGCGGGCGGTGTTCGGGGCCGCGCTGTACCTGACGATGCTCTGCCTGTTCTCGGCGGGCGTCACCACGATGCTGCACAACCAGACGCTCGCGCTCGGCGTGCTGGTGCCGTTCTTCTTCCTGCTCTCGCCGATCCTCTCGGCGGTGCCGAAGGTCAAGACCCTGGCCCACTACTTCCCCGACTACGCGGGCTCCCGGATGCTGCTGGTGTACGAGCAGCACGGCCAGCCGTACGGGCCGTGGACCGGCTTCCTGATCTGCCTCGCCTGGACGGCGGCGGCGCTGGTCGGCGGCGCGCTGGTGCTCAAGAAGCGCGACGCGTAGCCGTCCCGGCGGCCCGGCCGTCAGTACCGCGGAGCGCCGCGGCCCCGCAGGAGGTTGGAGGCCCGGCGCTCCCGCGCTCCCCAGCAGGCGCGGTGCCAGTGCCGCCGGTCGTCCACCCCCGCGCCGTGCATCGGCCAGGCCACCACGTGGCCCGTCCCCGGCGGGATCTCCTGGTCGCAGCCCGGGCAGCGGTAGAACCGCCCCGCCGTCCCGGCGACCGTCTGGACCACCCAGTCGTCGCCCTGGTAGCTCTCGGTGCGGCGCAGCGAACCGCCGAGCGGGGCGGCCGGTTCCGCGCTCTCGCGGGGGGCGGCGCTCTTGATCCGGTTGCGGCGCGGCGACACGGCGGACTCCCTCTCCTGCTGGGCTCTGGGTCGTTCCAGCCTACGGCCGGTCGGAGCCCCGTACGGCCACTACCACGGCTCCGTCCGGCACTTCGGCGTTTTTGCCGAGATCCACCCGATCATCGGGGAAATTCGGGGTTCGGCGTGCCATTGGCACATGACATCCGATACCCACAGGGGGAGAAGGCGGGGCCCGCAGACCCTGCGCGCACCCGAGGAGGCCCCACGATGAGCAAGACCAGCGCCCGAGCCGAGAGCGGCCCGCCCGTCGGGGTCCGGTCGCCCGCCCCCGGCCCGACGCTGACCTCCGTCCCCCCGGTGACGGCCGTCGCGGGCGAGCCGCTGCCGGCCACCCAGTGGGCCGGCGCGCTGCCGCCGTCCACCGGTCCGGTGCGGGTCGGCCTGTTCCTGCTGTCCGCGCAGTTCCCCGGGCAGAGCCACGGCGAGGCGCTGGAGCGCACCGTCCACTCCGCCGTCGAGGCCGAACGCGCGGGCCTGGACAGCGTCTGGCTGGCCGAGCACCACTTCGTGCCGTACGGGGTGTGCCCGGACGCCGCCACGCTGGCCGGGCTGCTGCTCGGCCGCACCCGCCGGATCGGCGTCGGCACGGCGGTCAGCGTGCTCTCCAACCGCCACCCGGTGGGGCTGGGCGAGCAGGCCGCACTGCTGCACCTCACCTCCGGCGGGCGGTTCACGCTCGGGGTGGGCCGCGGCGGCCCGTGGATCGACCTGGACGTGTTCGGCGGCGGCGTGGACGCCTTCGAGAACGGCTTCCCGGAGCGGCTGGACCTGCTGCTGCGCTGGCTGCGCGGCTCCCGGGTGGGCGCGGACGGCCCGCAGTTCGCCTTCCCCGAGGTCGCGGTGGTGCCGCGGGCCACCGAGCCGGTGCGGCGGCCCGGCCTGAGCAGCTGGCTCGGCCTGGGCCAGCGGTCCGGCCCGGTGCGCTTCCCGCGCCAGCGCCGGGACGGCGGGGGCCTCGGCGAGGAGCTCACCGCCACCGGGCGGCCGGTGTCCGGCCCGCCCGTGGTGGTCGCCTGCACCTCGCCGGGCGGGGTGCGGATGGCCGCCGAACGCGGCCTGCCGATGCTGCTCGGCATGCACTCCGGGGACGACGACAAGCTGCGGATGCTGGAGCTGTACCGGTCCGCCTGGCTGGCCGCCGGGCGCGGCGAGGAGCAGCTGCGCCGGGTCGGCCGCCGGCACGTCGCGGCCGGGGTGGCCCAGGTCGACGACCGCGCCGCGGCGGCCCGCTCCACGCTGCTGAACGCGATGCCCGGCTGGTTCGAGTACGGGCTCGGCGCCCACCGCACCGTGGACGGCCGCGAGCGCAGGATGCGCGACCCGCGCCAGTACACCGAACTGCTCTGCGACCTGCACGCGGTGGGCACCCCGCGGCAGTGCGCCGACCGGCTGCTGGCCACCGCCGAACGCACCGGCATCCGGCGCTTCGCCCTGCTCGCCGAGGGCAGCGGCGACCAGGAGGCGACCCTGCACAACATCGCCCGGCTCGGCTCCGAGGTGCTGCCGCAGCTGGGCTGAGCCCGTACGGGTCACGGGCCCGGGCCGCCGCCCCTCCCCCCGCACCGGGGAACGGGGCGGCCGGCGCCGCGGCACCGCGGGAAGGCGATCAGCAGTCCCGCAGCTCCTCGGACTGGTTGAGCAGCTGCTCCCGGACCGAGGTGAAGCGGTCGTACCGCGCCGCGTTGGCCTCCGACGGCAGGAACACCGCGACCCGGTGACAGTTCTGGAACGCCAGCCGGACCCCGAAGTGGCGCTGCAGGGCGCCCCGGATGGCGTCGCTGGCAAGGGCGCGCAGCAGCTGGCCACGGGCCTGCTCGCTGGGCGGTGGCACCTGGTTGTCGGCGAAGTCGGTGCCGTCGACCTTCGCCTGGGCGACCAGCGAGCTGATCAGGTCCCAGGCGTACGGCAGCGAGACGCGGACGCAGTCGACGAATTCCCGCTCGTCGACCTCGCCCCGCTCGGCCTTCTCCAGCAGGGCCGGTGAGACGTCGAGCGACATGGATTCTCCTCTCGCGGTCCACCCGCGCGGCGCCCGGGTGGTCGTGCGTAGGTCAAGCTCACAGTGAGGGTGGCGGTTTCGCATGGGGCGTCCGGAACACCGAGGGACAGGGGTTTCCGGCGCCTTCGCGACGGCGGCGGCGCCACGGGACGTGACGTCCCGGACACCGAACGCGCTCACAACAGCGTGGCAGTCAACGGCGCGGCGGGCCCGTCATTCCTGTGGATTGCTTCGGAAACACAGTGCGGTGCACCAGATTGGCCGGATCCCGTCGGATCGTTCATCTGAAGTCTCCATCCCCGTTGACAGCGATCCCGCGAGCGTGTCGTCACACACCGTAGCGACCCGAGGGTGGGGGCGCCAGGCCTCGACGGGCGGTAGCCGGACCGCAGGACCTCAATGTTGGCCGGGTTCGCGCTTTCTTCACCCAGCCGTCGCGGAATCGCATCAACTGGCCCCGGTGGGCTAGCGTGGTCGACCGTGCGTCTCGTAATTGCCCGCTGCTCAGTCGACTATGCCGGTCGGCTCTCCGCCCATCTGCCCTCCGCCACCAGGCTGATCCTGGTCAAGGCCGACGGCAGCGTCAGCATCCACGCCGACGACCGCGCCTACAAGCCGCTCAACTGGATGTCCCCGCCGTGCGTCCTCAAGGAGGCCGACGGGGTCTGGACGGTGGAGAACAAGGCCGGCGAGAAGCTCATCATCACGCTGGAGGAGGTGCTGCACGACTCGTCCCACGAGCTCGGGGTCGACCCGGGCCTGATCAAGGACGGCGTGGAGGCACACCTCCAGGAGCTGCTCGCGGACCGGATGGAGGTGCTCGGTGCCGGCTGGTCGCTGATCCGCCGCGAGTACCCCACCGCGATCGGCCCGGTCGACATCCTCTGCCGCGACTCCGACGGCGCCACGGTGGCCGTCGAGATCAAGCGCCGCGGCGAGATCGACGGCGTCGAACAGCTCACCCGCTACCTCGAACTCCTCAACCGGGACCCGCTGCTGGCCCCGGTCAAGGGCGTCTTCGCCGCGCAGGAGATCAAGCCGCAGGCCCGCGTGCTGGCCACCGACCGCGGCATCGGCTGCGTGGTGCTGGACTACGACGAGCTGCGCGGCATCGACGACGACAAGCTCAAGCTGTTCTGACCGCTCAGGACGGCGACGCGCTCGCCGTCCCGCTCGGGGCCGTCGGCGACCCGGACGTGGCCGGCGGCGAGCTCGGGGTGGACGCCGGGGACGACGGGCTGTGGCTCGTCGTCGGCGGCTGCGACGGCTGCCCCGTCTGCTGGGGCGGCGGCGACTGACCCGGCGGCTGGACCGGCGGCTGCGACTGGCCCGGTGCGGGCGGCTGCGACTGCTGCGGGGCCTGCGACTCGCCCGCCCCCGGCGAGGAGCTCGGCCGCCTGGTCGGCGAGGCGCTCGACGCGTGCGAGGCGCTGCCGCTCGTGGACGGCTGCGGGCCGCTCCCCTGCCCCGCCGGGCTGCCCGGCCCGGCACCGGCCGTCCCCGGCCCGGTGCTGCCGGAGGGCTGCGGGAGCGGCGCCTCCCGGGTGTCGCCGCCGCCGTCCACCCGGCCGGTGTACGGGTCCTTCCCCTTGACCTCGTCCGGCCCGCTGAAGCTCATCGCCACCGCCGTGCCGAGCACCCCCAGGGTCAGCACCGCCGTGGAGACCACGGCCGCCCGCCGCCGCCTGCTGGACTTCAGGCGGGCCGGCACCCGGGCCGCGATCTTGCGGATCACCGGGGCTCGGCCGGGCGCCGCCGCGGCGGGCGCGGCGGCCGGCAGCTGCCGGCCCTCGGCGCGCAGCAGGTCGAGCATCCGGCCGGCGGCGGCCACCCCGCGCTGGTCGCCCGCGGTGGCCCGCAGGGTGAGCGCGGTCTCCAGTTCGGCGATGGCCCGGGAGGGCTGCTGGAGGCAGATCGCGTGCACGCCCGCCTCGTGGTGGAACCAGGCCTGGTCGACCGCCGAACCGCTCTGGCGGGCCGCCTCCAGGCCGAGCTGGAGCACCCGCTCCCAGGCGCCCCAGCGCAGCGACAGCGCCAGTGCGGGCGCCGCCGCACGGGCGAGCCGGACCACCGCGTCGTGCCGCCCGGCGGTGCGGTCGGCGAGCAACACCCCGATCATCACCTCGGCCTCGGCGGCGATCTGTTCCAGCGTCACCGAGCTGTGCCCGACCCACCAGGCGAAGTGCTGGGCGGCACCGTCGACGCAGCCGCGGGCCGGCCAGTGCGGGGCGAGCAGGTCCTGCGCGCCGGCGGTCAGCCGGTGGTGCCCGCCGATGGACACCGCCAGTCCGGCGTCGGCGAGTTCGGCGAGCGCGGCCTCGCCCTGCCCGACGTCGATCAGCGCCGGCAGGTGCGGCGCGGTGGGGCACTCGCCGCCGAGCGCGACGGCGAGCCGCAGCACGGCCTGCGCGGGCTCGCTCAGCCCCTCGGCGAGCCGGACCGCGGGCGAGGCGGTCTCCGCCACCGAGGGCAGCGGGACGGTGCGGCGCAGCGCGTCCTCCCGGATCGCCGGGTCCGGGTCATGGACGGGCCCGTCGACGGCCCCGAAGACGTCCATCCGGTCGTCCTCGGCGGCGACCAGCGCGTCCACCGCGACGTCCCGCTGGCGCAGCAGGGCGGCGGCCTGGACGAAGCGCAGCGGCAGGCCCTCGGACTCGAACCAGAGGTCCACCGCCCAGGCCTTCTCGTCGACGTCCAGCGGCCGACCGGCCAGCCGGGCGGTGAGGGCGAGACAGGCGGAGCGGGAGAGCCCGGCCACCAGGTGGTCCTGGAGCCGGGAGCCGGCCGGCAGCGGCGGGCCGTCCGGGGCGGCGGAGATCAGGAAGGCGCAGCCGGGGGCGGCGGCGAGCAGCTGCTCCAGCTCGGCGCCCGCGGGCTCGGCGGAGTCGATCACCACGATCGCGCCGACCTCGGCGAGGTGGGCGGCCAGCTGCCCGGGGTCGGGGCGGTAGCCGGGGGCGTGGTGGGTGGCCGCGAAGAGGTCCTGGAGCAGGTCGGGGAGGGTCCGGCGGTGGCCGCAGAGCTGCACCACTCCCCCGGGGGCGAGGTCGGCGGCGGCCTCGGCGACGGCCGACAGCAGCGCGCTGCGGCCCGAGCCGGCCTGGCCGACCAGGCGTATCGAGCGGCCCTCGGAGAGCAGGCCGAGCAGTTCGACCACGTCGACCTCGCGGTCCAGCATCGGCAGGTCGGCGGGCCCGGCGCCGAGCGCGAGCGGGCCGACCGCGCGGCCGACGCCGCCGACCGGACCGCGGGCGGGCTCGCTGCGTCCGATCCGGCGCGGACGCGGACGCCACTCCTCGGGACAGGTCCTGGCCTCGGAGCCGTCCGGTGCGCCGACGCCCACCAGCAGGCCGCCGGAGACCAGTTCACCGCCACGGGTGCGGACGGCCTCCTGCCGGAACTCACCGGTTGGCTGTGACACGTTCTGCTCCGCATCGTGCTCGGCCGTCGGCGCCCCGCGCCGCCCGGCTGACGTCCCGCTCGCGGCCGCGGCCGGGCTGGAGGCAGCCCCGGCGGCCGTCTTCTGACGGGCAGACTCTTGCACATCCGGCCCCGACCGTGCAGAGCGGTCCGTGGCGGACGGCCGGTCGGCGGCGCTGGCCAGGGGCGTTGCGCGGGCGGGGTCGGACGTACGCGGGCGTGCGGTCCGGCGCGCGGAGCAACCGGGTTTAGAGCGCGACCCCGTGCGCCTCGGCGACACCCGCGGCGCCGTCGACGGCCAGGATGCGGTGCAGCTTGGTGGCCACCAGCAGCCGCTGGAGCTGGGCCGGGACGGAGCGCAGCACCAGCCGGCGGCCGCTCCGGCCGGCCCGCCGGTGGGTGCCCATGATGACGCCGAGCCCGGTGGCGTCCCAGAACTCCAGCCGGGCGAGGTCGAGCACGAGGTCGCCGAGGCCGCCGTCCACCGCCTGGTGCAACCGGACCCTCGCGTCGGCGGCGGTGCGCACGTCGAGGCGGCCTTCGATGGCCAGCGCCGTGTGGTCGCCGGTGATGCGCATGCTCTCCTCCTTCGCCTGGACGGCCTGGTGCGGGGCGGGTCCGACCCGGCCATGCCGGGTACGGGAGCGGGGGGTGTGTCCGGGCGGGCCGCAGCCCCTCACCCGGCCCCGGGCGGAATGCCGGGTTCCCTCATCTGACGGTGAACCGGCTCCGCAGGTTGCTGGTTCCGGCCAGATCTGAAGCAACTTCACCCGTCCGAGGGAATATACGCAGGTCGGCCCCACACCTACGCTCGATTACCGCCCAAATCACCCGTCTGCGGCACGCTGCGTGAGGAAACTCACCCGACCCGGCGGAGCGGGCCGTACGATGCTCCGATCGCACGGCCCGCCGGTCGTTCAGCCCCGCGGGCTCACTTGCCCTCGTACGGGTAGAAGCCGCGGCCGCTCTTGCGTCCCAGGTCACCGGCGGTGACCATGCGGGCCATGATCTCCGGCGCGGCGAACTTCTCGTCCTGGGTCTCGTCGTAGATGTTGCGGGCGGCGTGCAACAGGATGTCCACGCCGGTCAGGTCGGCGGTCTGGAGCGGGCCCATCGCGTGGCCGAAACCGAGCCGGCAGGCGGTGTCGATGTCCTCGGCGGTGGCCACGCCCGACTCGTACAGGCTGGCGGCCTCGACGACCAGCGCGGTGATCAGGCGGGTGGTCACGAAGCCGGCCACGTCGCGGTTGACCACCACGACCTCCTTGCCGACGCCCTCGGCGTAGGCGCGGACGGTGGCCAGCGTCTCGTCGCTGGTCTTGTAGCCGCGGACCAGCTCGACCAGCTTCATCATCGGGACCGGCGAGAAGAAGTGGACGCCGACGACCGACTCCGGGCGCTCCGTGGCGGCGGCGATCCGGGTGATCGGGATGGCGGAGGTGTTGGAGGCCAGCACGGCGCCGTCCTTGGCGAGCTTGTCGAGCTCGCGGAAGACGCCCTCCTTGACCTCCAGCTTCTCGAACACGGCCTCGACCACGATGTCGGCCTCGGCGACGGCGCCCAGGTCGGTGGTGGTGGTGATCCGGCCCAGCGCGGCCTCGGCGTCCTCGGCGCTCAGCCTGCCCTTGGCGACGAACTTCTCGTACGAGGCGCGGATGCCCGCCAGGCCCCGCTGGAGCGCCTCCTCGGTGACGTCCCGCAGCACCACCGGGTGGCCGGCCTGCGCGGACACCTGGGCGATGCCGGCGCCCATCAGGCCGGCACCGATCACGGCGATCTGCTTGCTGGACGCATTGCTCATGGCTGGGTCTCCCGATGCCGTCGCCGCCCTGCGGGCGGGCCCTGAAGGCGGCTCAGGGCAGGGGTCGCCGCCGGAGAGCCGCATCGCTCATTTCCGGGACTCTAATGCCCGGATCCCCCGCGCAATAGCAATCGGGAGTGTGATCTGCAACCGACCTGGTCGGTTGCCCAAGAAGGCGACAGGAGGGCGACAGGAAGGTGATCAGATGGTCAGTCCGAGGTCCTGGGCCAGGATCGCCGCCTGCACCCGGCTGCGCAGCCGCAGCTTCGCCAGGATGCGGCTGACGTGCGTCTTGGTGGTCGCCTCCGCCATCTCCAGCCGGGCCGCGATCTCCCCGTTGGACATCCCGGAGCCGATGCAGGCCAGCACCTCCCGCTCGCGGCCGGTCAGCGCCCCCACCGCGGCCCGGGCCTCCGGTCCGACCGTCCGCTCGGGGCGGGCGAAGGCACCGATCAGACGCTTGGTCACCGAGGGCGCCAGCATGCCGTCCCCGCGCGCCACCGTGCGGATGCCCTCGATCAGGGTGTCCGCCTCCAGGTCCTTGAGCAGGAAGCCGGACGCGCCGGCCCGCAGCGCGCCGTAGACGTACTCGTCCAGGTCGAAGGTGGTCAGCACGAGCACCTGCCCGGCCCCGGCGGCGACCACCTCGCGGGTCGCCGAGACGCCGTCCAGCCGGGGCATCTGCACGTCCATCAGCACCACGTCCGGCCGCAGCTCCAGCGCCAGCCGGACGGCCTCCTCGCCGTCGGCGGCCTGCCCGACCACCTCGAACCCCGGCTCGGCGCGCAGGATCATCACCAGCGCCGCCCGCACCGCCGCCTGGTCCTCGGCCACCAGTACCCGGATCGTCATGCCCGCCCCTCGTTCCCCTGGGCGCGCGGCAGCACCGCGCGCACACTCCAGTACCCGTCCCGCGGCCCGGCCTCGAAGCTGCCGCCGAGCAGCCCGGCCCGCTCCGCCATGCCCACCAGTCCCGCCCGGGCGCCGGGCAGCCCGCGGCCCGGCCCGCCCCGGTACGGACTGTCGACGGCGATCCGCAGCTCCTCGGGCGCGAACTCCAGCCGCAGGCTGACCAGTCCGGGCCCGGCGTGCTTGAGCGCGTTGGTCAGCGACTCCTGGACGATCCGGTACGCGGCCAGCCCGACCGGCACCGGCAGGTCGCCCCGCTCGCCGTGCTCGGACAGCTCGAAGTCCAGCCCGACGTCCTGGCCGGCCGCCCGGGCCTTGGCCAGCAGGGCGTCCACCGCGGCCAGGTCGGGCGCCGCGTAGGACTCGTCCACCTCTCCCCCGCCGCTGTCCCGGAGCAGCCCGATCATGCGTCGCATTTCGGCCAATCCCTGGACGCTGTTCTCCCGGATCACCGCCAGCACCTCGACCAGCGGATCGTCCTCGGGCAGGCTCCGGCGCCGGGCCACCGACTGCGCGCCGGTGGCGTGGATCGCGATCGCCGACAGGTGGTTGGCCACCACGTCGTGCAACTCCCTTGCCATTCGGGCCCGTTCGGCGCCGATCGCCTCGCGCCGGTCCATCTCCGAGAGCAGCGCGGTCTGTTCCGCCCGCAGCCGCTCGGTCTCCGCCTCCTCCCGGTGCTTGCGCACCACGTCCCCGGTCCACACCGGGGCCAGGAAGACCAGCGAACTGACCACCACCACCAGCAGCGCGCCGGACGTCCCGCCGTAGATCGCCGCGAGGGTGGAGAGCGCCAGCACGGTGGCCCCGCCGCTCAGGTGCAGCACCCGGGACACCCGCGGGGTGCCGTAGATCACCGCCGCGTACAGCAGGTCGGTGTACATGATCAGCGTCGCCAGCAGGCTCCCGGCGAACAGGCTGCCCGCGAAGGCCAGCCCGCCGAGCGACACCGCGAGCACCGGCCTGGTCCGGCGCACCAGCTCCAGCCCCGCCAGCACCAGCAGCGGCAGCACCACCGCCCACAGCGGCAGCCGGTCGGCCCGGTCGTACACCTTGAAGACGATCAGCACCGAACCGCCGAGCAGCCCGCAGAGGGCGATCAGCTGGTCCTGCCGGCGCGGGGAGAGGGCGGGGAACGGGAGGGGCACGTTCCCATCTCACCATCCCCGGCGGCCGACCCGGCTCAGGTCCACGGAGGAGCCCGCTACATCGAAAGGTGCAGGCCGGTACGGCACCGCGCGACGACGACAGCGGCGCGCCCGCGCACCAGGCTGGAAGCACCGCCGAAACATCCGGGAGCAGAACGTGATCGTCACCCTCATCGTCGCGGCCGAGATCTCCTTCTGGATCCTGCTCGGCCTCGGCCTCGCCACCCGCTACCTGCTCCGGTGGCGCCGCACCAGCACCGCGCTGCTGGTCGGTCTGCCGCTGGTGGACCTCACCCTCTACGCCCTCACCGTCCTCGACCTGCGCGGCGGCTCCACCGCGAGCTGGACGCACGCCCTGGCCGCGAGCTACGCGGGCTTCTCGATCGGCTACGGCCCCTCGCTGGTCCGCTGGGCCGACCGGCACTTCCTGTACCGCTTCGCCGGCGGCCCCAAGCCGCTGCCCTCGCCCAAGTACGGGCCCGAGCGGACCAGGTACGAGTGGCAGATCGCCGGCCGGACCGTCGTGTCCGCCGCCGTCACGCTGAGCCTGATCACCCTGCTCGTCCCGCTCTCCGCGGGCTCCGCCCACTTCGGCACCTTCCTCCAGTGGTACCTCAAGCTGGGCATCGCCGCCGTGGTCAACGTGATCGTGGCCGGCTGCTACTCGCTCTGGCCCAAGCAGCCGCCGGCCGGCGTGCTGGTCGAGGACGGCCGGGTGGTCACCGGGAAGACCCTCACCGGAACCACCCCCGGCGGCACCCCGGCCGACCGGCCCTGAACCGTCGAGGGCCCGTCCCCGGACTCCCACGGGGGAGC
>NZ_JBHVET010000077.1:0-18145 GCF_042802135.1 Kitasatospora sp. NPDC057512 | reverse complement strand
GTGACGGAGGAGTTGTTGCAGGTGGGGCTGGTGGGCTTGCCGCCGCCGGGGTTGGAGCCCTCGGCGAGCAGGTAGAACCAGTGGTTGAGCGGGCCGGCCGCCGCGTGCTCCTCGGTCTGCGGGATGGAGGCGGAGTAGCAGTTGGGGTTGTTGCTCACCAGGGAGGGGTTGTACATGTTGCGGATCGGGCCGTTGCCGACCAGGTTGATCATCTCGCCGACGGTGTAGTCCGGGGAGTCGTACGGGGCGGGCTCGTTGGCGTAGGCCTCGGTGAGCGCGCCCATGATGTCGCCGGTGGCCTCGCCCAGGCCGGACTCGTTGTTGGCGCCGCCGGGGGTGTACTGGTCGATGCCGTGGCCGAACTCGTGGCCGACGACGTCGATGGAGGCGATCCACTTGTTGGCCTGGCTGTGGCCGATGGATATCGTGCTGCCGTCCCAGTAGGCGTTGACGTCGCTGAGGCCGACCTTGACCGGCCAGCTGCCGCCGTTGCCGTTGTGCCCGTTGCGACCGAGCCAGTCGCGGAGCATGTCCCATTCCTTCTGGGCCGCGAACATCGCGTCGCCGCAGCCGGTCTCCTTGCTGGAGGCGCTGCCGGTGCCCCAGGAGTCGCCGGACTTGGAGAAGACCTGGCCGGTGCTGTAGTCGGAGCAGGACAGGCCGGGGCGGTTGGGGTCGCGCAGCGAGTAGGAGCCGCCGGAGTTGGTGGTGCTGATGGTGACGGGCGCGGGGCCGTTCCACTCGCTGTTGACGGTGCCGGCGCGGACGTCGTCGTAGCTGTCGACGACCTCGCCGGTGGTGGCGTCGACGAAGACGTGCAGGCGGCTGGGGGCGCTGCCCTTGTGGCCGGTGAGGACGGTCTCCCAGGCGAGGCGGCTGCTGCCGTCCTTGACGCGCACGACCAGGCGGCGGGACTCGACGGAGTCGACGGCGGCCAGCTTGGTGCGGGCGGTCTTCTCGGCGTGCTCGGCGCTGACCTGCGGGGCGGTGGGGGCGCCGACGGGGCCGGTGGCGGCGGACTGCAGGGCGCGGACCTTGCCCTGGGAGTCGGCGAGGACGACCGCGTCGCCGCCGACCACCGGCAGGCCGTGGTAACTGCGCTCGTAGGAGACGGAGTAGAGGCCGCCGAGCCAAGGCGTGACGGTCTTGCGCTCGTACGTCTCGCCCGGGCCCTTGGCCAGCGCGTCCAGTCCGGCCGCGGCGACGGCGTCGGCGGCGTTCACGGCGGCGGCCAGGGCGCTGGGCGGCGCCGGGGAGGGGGTGGGCGCGGCGGTGGCCGGGCCGGTGGCGGCAGCGATCAGGCCGGCCAGCACGGTCAGGGTGGTCGCCGTGGTCAGCAACCTGCCTGCGGTGACTCTGCGTTGCATCGAGGCTCCTCGCATGTGGGGGTCCTCGACCGCGGACGGCAGGGGCTGGTGGCGCACCGCGGGGCCGTGTCAGGGGGACGGCCGTGCGGGCCGTCCGCGCTCGGGTGCCCGAACCCTCACACGGCGTCATGCCCGGGTCAATGCCCGGTGCGCGCGGGGCAAGGGGTTGGCAAATTCCGTCAAGCCGGACGGGCCGGCTTTGCGTCAAGCTGGGGTTTTCTTCAAGTGGTTGAGACCACGTCATGTACGGGGCGGGTGGGCATCGAGTACCGTCCTCCTGATCCGAGTCGTCGGAATCACTGGAATCGTCGACAGGCCCGGCGGCCGGCCGGGGACGACGCGCCCGGGGAGGCAGCCGTGCAGCGGAACCGTGTGGCCCCTGCGGCGGCGGTGCCGGCACCGCCGACCGGCCGGGGGCAGGACGCCTGGCGGGAGTTCGGCGCCCGGCTGCGGCACTGGCGGCGCCGGGCGGGCCTCACCCAGGCGCAGCTCGGGGCCGGGATCGGCTACGACCACACCGCGGTCAGCAAGATCGAGCACGGCGCCCGCCGGGTCACCCCCAGGGTCGCCGACCGGATCGACGAGCTCCTCGGCGCCGCGGGGGAGTTGAGCGCCGCCTGCCAGCGCGCCGAGAGCGCCGAGCTGTGCGACCCGGAGGCCATCTCGCCCGCCCTGCTCCGGCCCCCGCTGCCGGGCGGCGCGCCCTCCGGCCCGCCCGCCCCGCCCCCGGCACCCGCTCCGCCGCGGCTGCCGGACTACGGACTGCTCTGTCCGCTGCACGGCGCCGAGGGCTGCGCCGTCCCCGAGCCCGGGGAACTCGCCGCCCTGCACGCCGAGTTCTGCTCCGCCGAGGCGCTCGCCGACCCGGCCGCCGCCCGCCCGCTGGACGCCGTCACCGCGCACGCCCTGACCGGGCTGCTCGCCGCCCGCCTGCGCTCCGGCGAGACCGGCGACCGCCCGGGCCTGGTCGCCGCCGTCGAGCGCACCCTGCGCGCGGTGCTCGCCCGGCTCGCCACCGCCCCCGCCGGGCAGCGCGGCCCGCTGGTCCGGCTGGCCGCCGAGCACGCCCACGCGGCCGGCGCGCTGCGGATGCAGGACGGCCGCAACGCCACCGCGATGGCCTGCTACGACCGCGCCCTCACCTGGGCCGGGCTGGCCGCGGACCGGGCCACCCAGGTCGGCACGCTCAGCGACATGAGCATCCTGGCCCGGCTGGACGGCGACCCGGTCGCAGCCCTCGGCTACGCCCGCGAGATCGAACGGGCCGCCCCGGACCGGCACTGGGCCGGCGCGATGGGCCGGATCAGCCGGGCCCGGGCGCACGCGCTCACCGGCGACGTGCGGGCGACCGTCCGGCAGATCGGCCTGGCCCGGGCGCACCTGGACCACATCGGCGCGGAGGACGAGGTCGACGTGCCCTGGCTCTCCATCGCCTCGATGCGGATGCGGGTCGAGTCCGCCGCGGCCGCCGCACTGCGCGACCTCGCCGCGGCCACCGACGACCCCCGGCTGGCCCGCCGGGC
This sequence comes from Kitasatospora sp. NPDC057512, assembly GCF_042802135.1. Taxonomy (NCBI): domain Bacteria; kingdom Bacillati; phylum Actinomycetota; class Actinomycetes; order Kitasatosporales; family Streptomycetaceae; genus Kitasatospora; species Kitasatospora sp. NPDC057512. The sequence goes on along the minus strand of NZ_JBHVET010000077.1, from coordinate 15,255 downwards.
GCTGGACGCCACCGAGACCGCCCTCGGCCTGCTGGGGCCGGACCAACTGCCCTCCAGCCGTCTGCTCTTCATCGTCCGCGCGGCCGACTGCCACGTCTGCGCGCACGACCCGGCCACGGCCGTCGAGCTGCTCGGGCCCGCCCTGGAGGCGACCGGCGCGACCGCCCTGCCCGCGCTGGTCGAGTACGAGCTGCGCGGTCTGCGCGACCGTCTCGCGGCGCACGCGCCCCGTGCCGCACACCGATGGGCGGAGCCGGCCCGCTCCTGACCCGGGGGCGCTCCGGGAGCCGGGGCGCCGGCCGTGGGATGTGGCCGGATCGGTAGCCGCGCGGGGCGGCGCAGAAGGGGCGCACATCGGCGCCCGCAGGCCTGCACGACTGTCATTGCACACCGTCAAATCCCGCTTCTTCTCGACAATGCGCCCCCTTCGCGCCGCACAGACGTCAACTTTGTGCGCGTATAGTCCGCCGATCGGGTCATTCATGGAGTTAACACGTCGAATGACTGTCACGGCGCGCGTCTCCCGCTAGAGTCTCTGACGTTTCCAGTCGTTAGTCCGCGAAGAACGGGGGGCGCGTGCTGTCAGCCATTGCCCGCCGGCTCGCCCATCCGCTGCTGCTCCTGGGTGTGCTGTGCACGGCCGTCGCGACCCTGCACTTCCGCTGGGCGCCGGACCGGGTCTCCCCGCTCTTCCTGATCGCCGTCCTCGGGTACCTGGCGGTCCTGGAACGGGTGATCCCGTACCGGACCGACTGGCATCCGAGCCGACGTGAACTCGGCTGGTACAGCGTCTACTTCGCGCTGAGCATGGTCGGCGGCGGACTGGCCCAGGGGCTGGTGGCGACGCTGGTGCAGGTGCTCGGCCCGGCCCACCCGGCGCTGCCGTTCGCGGTGGAGATCCCACTCGCGCTGCTGGTCGGCTCGCTCGGCGACTACCTCGTGCACCGCTGGTCCCACCGCAACAGGTGGCTCTGGCGGCTGCACGGGGTGCACCACGTCCCGGACAAGGTGAACGTCGCGAACAACGGCGTGAATCATTTCCTGGACGTGCTCGTCGCGCAGTCCGTGGTGCAACTGTCGCTGGCGCTGATCGGATTCTCGCCGGATTCAGTGTTCGTGGTCGGAATATTCGTCCTGGCTCAGGGGTATTTCGTCCACGCCAACATCGAAGTCCGCATCGGTCCGCTCGGCCACGTCCTGGCCGGGCCGGAACTCCACCGCCTGCACCACAGCACCGACCTCGCCGAAGCCGGCCACTACGCCTCCGACCTCTCGCTCTGGGACCACGTGTTCGGGAGCTTCACCTGGCGGCCCGGCCGAGTGCCGAAGGCCGTCGGCCTCACCGACCCGGCCGCGTTCCCCGCCACCGGCGAACTCGGCGCCACCCTGCTGCACCCCTGGCGCCGGGCGAAGACCACCGAGCAGTCCGTCTGAACCCCGGCCCGAGCGGCCGCTCCCACCTGCCCGTGTCCCCGGCGCCACGCCATCACCACCCCGGATTGGATCATGACCTCCTCGCCCTTCGCCGTGCCCCGCGAACGCATCGCGATCACCGGTATCGGCTGCCGCCTGCCGGGACACGCCAACGACCACCGCTCCTACTGGCGCAACCTGATCGAGGGCCGGGACTGTCTCACCGAGACGCCCGCCGACCGCTACGACACCGGCACCCTGGGCAGCAGGGACCGGGCCAAGCCGGGGCGGCTGATCGGCGGCCGGGGCGGCTACATCGACGGCTTCGACACCTTCGACCCGGACTTCTTCGGGATCAGCCCGCGCGAGGCCGAACACATGGACCCGCAGCAGCGCAAGCTCCTGGAGGTCAGCTGGGAGGCCCTGGAGGACGGAGGCCTGCGCCCCGGCGAGCTGGCCGGCCGGGAGGTCGGCGTCTACATGGGCGCCTTCACCCTCGACTGGAAGATCCTCCAGTTCGCCGACCTCGACTTCGCCACCATCGCGGCGCACACCGCCACCGGCACCATGATGACGATGGTGTCCAACCGGATCTCGCACTGCTTCGACTTCCGCGGGCCGAGCGTCTCGATCGACACCGCGTGCAGCTCCTCGCTGGTCGCGGTCCACCTCGCCTGCCAGAGCCTGCTCCGCGGTGAGACCGAACTCGCCCTGGCCGGCGGCGCGTTGCTGCACATGGCACCGCAGTACACGATCGCCGAGACCAAGGGCGGCTTCCTCTCCGCGGACGGCCGCTCGCGCGCCTTCGACGCCGCCGCGGACGGCTACGTCCGGGCCGAGGGCGTCGGTGTGGTCGTGCTCAAGCGGCTCTCCGACGCGCTGCGCGACGGGGACCCGGTGCACGCCGTCATCCTCGGCACCGGCGTCAACCAGGACGGCCGCACCAACGGCATCACCGTCCCCAGCGCGGACGCCCAGGTCACCCTGATCGAGCGGGTCTGCGCCGAGGCCGGGGTGCTGCCCGGCAGCCTCCAGTACGTCGAGGCGCACGGCACCTCCACCCCGGTCGGCGACCCGATCGAGGCCGCCGCCCTCGGCCGGGTGCTCGGCGTCGGCCGCCGCGCCGGGGACCGCTGCTACGTCGGCTCGGTCAAGACCAACATCGGGCACACCGAGGCGGCGGCCGGCGTCGCCGGGCTGATCAAGACCGCGCTCGCGATCAAGCACCGCCGCATCCCGCCGCACCTCAACCTGGAGCGGCCCAACCCCGGCATCGACCTCGACGCCCTGCCGTTCGAGATCCCGACCGCCCCGGTGGACTGGCCCGAGCACCGGGGCCCGGCCCGGGCCGGCGTCAACTCCTTCGGCTTCGGCGGCACCAACGCCCACGTCCTGCTGGAGGAGCCGCCGCGGCCCGGGCCCGCCGCACCGGTGGCCGAGCCGGCCCGTACGGTGCTGCCGCTGAGCACCAGGGACACCGCCGGACTGCCCGAACTGGCCGCCGCCGTACGGCAGGAGCTCGCCGACGGGACGCCGCTCGCCGACCTCGGCCACACCCTGGCGCACCGCCGCCAGCACCTGCCCGAGCGCCTCGGGGTGGTCTACTCCACCCGGGAGGACCTGGACGAGGCGCTGGCCGCGTACGGGCGCGGCGAGGAGCACCCGCGGGTGGTCCAGGGCCAGGCCCGGGAACGCCGGCAGCGCCGGCTGGCCTGGGTGTTCACCGGCATGGGCCCGCAGTGGTGGGGCATGGGCCGGGGGCTGTACGAGCACGAGCCGGTCTACCGGGAGGCCGTGCGGGCCGTCGACCGGGAGATCCGCGCACAGGCCGACTGGTCGCTGCTGGCCGAGCTGGAGCGCGACGAGGCGGACTCCCGGATGGCCGAGACCTGGCTCGCCCAGCCCGCCAACTTCGCCGTCCAGGTGGGGCTTTCGGCGCTCTGGCGGAGCCACGGCCTGCGCCCCGACGCGGTGGTCGGCCACAGCACCGGCGAGGTCGCCGCCTTCCACGAGGCCGGGGTGTACGACCTGGCCGACGCCGTCCGGGTGGTGCTCGCCCGCAGCCGGCTCCAGCAGCGCCTGGCCGGCACCGGCACCATGCTCGCGGTCGGCCTGCCGGAGGCCGAGGCGGAGCGCCGGATCCGCCCGTACCGCTCCCAGATCTCGCTCGGCGCGGTCAACAGCCCCTCCGCGGTGACGCTGGCCGGGGACGCCGAGGCCCTCGGCGAACTGGCCGAGGAGCTGCGCGGGCAGGGCGTCTTCGCCCGCCTGCTGGACGTCGAAGTCCCGTACCACAGCGTGCGGATGGACCCGATCCGGGGCGAGCTGGTGGCCGCGCTCGCCGCCATCAAGCCCCAGGCGGCCCGGCTGCCGCTCTACCTCACCGCCCGCGAGGGGCTCGCCCGCGGGCCGGAGCTGGACGGCGAGTACTGGTGGCAGAACGTCCGCAACCCGGTGCGCTTCCGGGCCGCCGTCGAGCGGATGGCCGAGGACGGGCACGGGCTGTTCCTGGAGCTCGGCCCGCACCCGGTGCTCGGCCACGCGATCCGCGAGTGCGCGGAGCAGGCGCACACCCTGCCGTCGATCCGGCGGCAGCAGGACGAACCCGAGCGCTTCGCCCGCAGTCTCGCCGAACTGCACACCCTCGGCGTCGAGTTGAGCTGGGACGCGCTGCACCCGGCCGGCCGTCCGGTGCCCCTGCCGGCCTACCCGTGGCGGCGCGACCGGTACTGGGTGGAGCCCAAGCCGGTCGAGCAGGTCCGGCTCGGGCGGCTGGACCACCCGCTGCTCGGCCGCCGCACCGCGAGCGCCCAGCCCGGCTGGACGGGCACCCTCGACCCCGAGCGGCTGCCCTACCTGACCGACCACCGGATCGAGGGCCAGGTGGTCTTCCCGGCCGCCGGGTACCTGGAGATGGCCGCCCAGGCCGTCCGCACCCTGACCGGCGGCACCGAGGTGACGCTGGCCGAGATCGAGCTGAACCGGGCGCTGTTCCTCTCCGAGACCGAGCCCGTCCCCGTCCAGCTCGGCTACGCGCCCGAGGACGCCCGCTTCACCATCGCCTCCACCCCGGCCGGCGGCGAGCCGACCGTGCACGCGGGCGGCCGGGTCCGCACCGGCCAGCGCCGCTCCTACGGGCCCGCACCGGACCTGGACGCCCTGCGCACCCGGGGGCGGCACCTCGACGGCCCGGACTGCTACCGCCGGCTGGCCGAACGCGGCTACGACTACGGCCCCGCCTTCCAGGCCATCGCCGAGGTGTGGGCGGGCCCCGGCGAGGCGCTGGCCCGGATCCGGCCGACCGCGCCGCTCGGCCCGGACGCGGCCGACCACCACCTCCACCCGGTGCTGCTGGACGGCTGCTTCCAGACCCTGCTCACCACCCGGCTGGAGGTGCCCGAGGACGGCAGCGTCCGGCTCCCCGTCTCGATCGCGGAGGTCCGGCTCGACGCGATCGGCGACCGCCCGCTGTGGGTGCACGCCACCGTCACCCGGGACAGCGGCGAGGAACTCGTCGGCGACCTCGCGCTCTACACCGAGGACGGCACCCCGGTCGGCCGGGTCACCGGCTTCCGGGTCGCCGACGTCGCCCAGGCCCCGGCCTCCGTCGGGCTGTCCACCATCGACGGCTGGCTCACCGAGGTCGACTGGGTGGCCGCCGCCGAGGCGCCCCTCGACGAGACCCCCGGCGACCTGCTGCTCTTCGCCGACGAGGGCGGCCTCGGCGAGCGGCTGGCGGCCCTGGCCGCCGGGCGCGGCGCCCGCTGCCACCTGGTCCGGCCCGGAAACGAGTACCGGCACGGCGAGGGGCACTCGACCGTCCGGCCCGACTCCGCCGAGGACGTCCGGCGGCTGCTCGCCGCCCTCGACCCAGCCTTCGGCACCGTCGTCCACCTCTGGAACCTCGACCAGCCCGCCCTGGCCGCCACCACCGCCGACCGGCTCGGCCCGCTCGCGACCCTCGGCGCCTACTCCCTGATCACCCTCGCCCAGGCCCTGCCCGCCGCCCGCCCGGACGGCCGGCTGCACATCGTCACCCGGGGCACCCAGCCCGCCACCCCTGGCGACCGGGTCGAACCGCTCGGCGCCCCCGCCTGGGGCATCGGCCGGGTGCTGTGGCAGCAGGAGCTGGTCGCCCAGCGCGGCACCCTGATCGACCTCGACCCGGCCGTCGACGCCGCCGAGCAGGCCGAGGCGCTGCTCGCCGAACTCGCGGCCCGCGACGAGCAGGAGATCGCCCTGCGGGCCGGCGGCCGGCTCACCAGTCGGCTGCGGCAGGCCGAGGGCCTCACCCGCCCGCTGCCGCCGGTCCTCCGCCCCGACGGCAGCTACCTGGTCACCGGTGCCTTCGGCGCCCTCGGCCGGCTGCTCTGCCGCACCCTCGTGCGGCGCGGCGCCCGGCGGCTGATCCTGGTCGGCCGCACCGCCCTGCCCGAGCGCTCGGAGTGGGCGTACACCGACCCGGACACCCCCGTCGGCGAGCGGATCGCCTTCCTGCGCGAACTCCAGGCGCTCGGCGCCGAACCGCTGCTCGCCCCGGTCGACGTCACCGACGAGGCCGCCCTCGCCGGCTGGCTCGCCGACTACCGGCAGCGCCAACTCCCGCCGATCCGGGGCGTGTTCCACCTCGCCGGGCAGGTCAAGGACACCCTGCTGGCCCAGATGGACCGGCCGGCCTTCGACGCCGGCTACGGCCCCAAGGTGATCGGCGGCCACCTGCTGCACCGGCTGCTGAGCGACGAACCGCTCGACCACTTCGTGCTGTTCGCCTCCGTCGCCTCGCTGCTCACCACCGCCGGACAGACCAACTACGCGGCCGGCAACGCCTTCCTGGACGCCCTGGCCCACCACCGCAGGGCCGAGGGGCTGCCCGGGCTCAGCCTGGACTGGGGCCCGTGGGCCACCGGCATGATCGAGGAGCTGGGCCTGGTCGCCCACTACCGCGACGCCCGCGGCATGAGCTCGCTGCCGCCGGACGCCGGAACGGCCGTCCTGGAGCGCGTCCTCGGCCAGGACCGCGCCCAGCTGCTGGTCGCCACCGTGGTCGACTGGCCGACCTTCCTCGCCTGGTACCCGGCGCCGCCGCCGCTGGTCGCCGACCTCGCGGCGAGCGCCGCCGAGCAGGCCCCGGCCGAGACCGGCGGCTTCCTGGACGCCTACCGCGCGGCCGACCCGCAGGCCCGCCGGGAGCTGGTCGCCGAGCGCCTCACCGCCGCCGCCGCGGCCGTGCTGCGGATCGCCGCCGAACGGATCGACGCGGAGACCAGGCTCGGCGCGCACGGCCTGGACTCGCTGCTCGCCATGGAGCTGCGCGCCCGGGTGCACGGCGAACTGGGCGTCGCCCTGCCGGTGGTGGCCCTGCTCAGCAACGGCGCCGTCGGCGACCTGGTCGACCTGCTCACCGAGGGCCTGGCCGAGCGGCTCGCCGCCGACGGCGGCCCGGCCGAGGCCGAGGTGGAGCTGTACGCCGACGAGTCCCGCTTCCCGCTCACCCACAACCAGCAGGCGCTCTGGTTCCTGCGCCTGCTGCACCCGGACGGCTTCGCGTACAACATCGGCGGCGCCGTGGAGGTCCGCGCGGAACTCGACCCGGAGCTGATGTTCGGGGCCTTCCGCTTCCTGGTCGCCCGGCACCCCGAGCTGCGCGCCGCCTTCACCGCCGAGGAGGGCCGCCCGGTCCAGCGCATCCGGGAGGAGGCCGAGGCCGACACCGGGCTGTTCGACGTCGAGGGCCGGCCGTGGGAGGAGATCCACGACCTGATCGTCCGCGAGTACCGGCGGCCGTACGACCTCGCCGAGGACCCGCTGGTACGGCTGCGGCTGTTCCGGCGCGGGCCGGACCGCTGGGTGCTGATGAAGGCCGTCCACCACATCGTCTCGGACGCGATCTCCACCTTCACCTTCATCGAGGAGCTGTTCGAGGTCTACGAGGCGCTGCGCCAGGGCCGCACCCCGGAACTGCCCCCGGTGCCCGCCCGCTACCTGGACTTCCTCAACCGCCAGAACCGCTTCCTGGCCGGGCCCGAGGCCCGGCGGATGCTCGACTACTGGCGCGGCCACCTGCCGGCCGAGATGCCGGTGCTGGCGCTGCCCACGGACAAGCCGCGCCCGGCCGTGCAGACCCACAACGGCGCCTCCGAGTTCTTCCAGCTGGACGCCGAACTCACGGCCCGCGTCCACGAGTTGGCCCGCGCCAACGGCGCCACCCCGTTCATGGTGCTGCTCAGCGCCTACTACCTGCTGCTGCACCGCTGGTCCGGGCAGCCGGACATCGTGGTCGGCAGCCCGGTCACCGGCCGCACCCAGGAGGAGTTCGCCTCGGTCTACGGCTACTTCGTCAACCCGCTGCCGCTGCACGTGAGCCTGGCCGGGGAGCCGACCGTGGCCGACCTGCTGGCCCGGGTGCGGGAGAGCGTGCTCGGCGGGCTGGACAACCAGGAGTACCCCTTCCCGCTGCTGGTCGAGCAGCTGGGGCTCCAGCACGACCCGAGCCGCTCCGCGGTGTTCCAGGCGATGTTCATCCTGCTCACCCACAAGGTCGCCGTGGAGCGCTTCGGCTACCGCCTGGAGTACATCGAACTCCCGGAGGAGGAGGGCCAGTTCGACCTCACACTGTCCGCCTACGAGGACCGCGCGGACGGCTGCTTCCACTGCGTCTTCAAGTACAACTCCGACCTCTTCGAGCCCGCCACCGTCCAGCGGCTGGCCGCGCACTACCGCAACCTCCTGGACGCCATGACCCGCGCCGCCGAGGGCGAGCCGGTCGGGCGGCTGCGGATGCTGGGCGAGGCCGAACGGCGGGAGATCCTCACCGGCTTCAGCGGCGCCGAGCGCCGGATCGAGCACGACACCCCGGTGCCGGAGCTGATCGCCAAGGCCGCCGCCGAGCGGCCGGAGGCGGTCGCGGTGGTCGCGCCCGGCCGGGACGGCGTCCGCCGGCTGACCTACGGCGAGCTGGACCGGCAGTCCCAGCGCACCGCCGTACGGCTGCGCGAACTCGGCGTCGGCGAGGGCTCGGTGGTCGCGGTCTGCCTGGACAAGTCGCCCGAGCTGATCAGCACCCTGCTGGCGATCTGGCGGGCCGGCGCCGCCTACCTGCCGCTCGATCCCGGGCACCCGGCCGACCGGCTCGCCCACCAGGTCACGGACGCCGGAGCGGCGCTGGTGGTGGTCGACCAGCGGCGCCCGCTCCCGGCCGACCTGCCCGCCACGCCGGTCACCCTGGAGGAGCTGGACCGGCCGGTGCTGGGGGGCGCCGTACCACTGCCCGCCGCCGACCCGGACCGGGCCGCCTACCTGATCCACACCTCGGGCTCCACCGGCCGCCCGAAGGGGGTCCGGGTCGACCACCGCAACCTGGCCGCCGTCACCGCCGGCTGGCGCGCCGAGTACCGGCTGGACACCGAGGTCCGGGTGCACCTCCAGATGGCCGGCACCGCCTTCGACGTCTTCTCCGGCGACCTCGCCCGGGCGCTCAGCACCGGCGGCACCCTCGTCCTGGTCGACCGCGAGCTGCTCTTCGACACCGCCCGGCTGTACCGGGTGATGCGCGAGGAGGCCGTGGACGGCGGCGAGTTCGTGCCCGCCGTGGCCCGCGCGCTGCTGGCCCACTGCGAGCGCGAGGGCCTGCCGCTGGACTTCCTGCGGCTGCTGATCGTCGGCTCCGACTCCTGGAAGGCCGCCGAGCACCAGCGGGTGCGCGCCCTGTGCGGCCCGCGGACCCGGCTGGTCAACTCCTACGGGCTGACCGAGGCCAGCGTCGACAGCACCTACTACGAGGGCGCCACCGACCGGCTGGAACCCGGCCGGATGGTGCCGATCGGCCGGCCGTTCCCGAACAGCGCCGTGTACGTCCTGGACCCGTACGGCGAGCCCGTCCCGGTGGGCGTGCCCGGCGAACTGTGGATCGGCGGCGCGGGCGTCGCGGCCGGCTACCCCAACGACCCGGAGCAGACCGCCCGGCGCTTCGTCACCCTGGACCTCGACGGCACGCCCGCGCGGCTCTACCGCACCGGCGACCTCGGCCACTGGGACGCCGCGGGCACCGTGCACCTGCTCGGCCGGATCGACAACCAGGTCAAGGTCCGCGGCCACCGGATCGAGCTGGGCGAGATCGAGGCCCACCTCACCGCCCGCCCGGAACTCGCCCAGGCCTGCGTGGCCGTCCGCCAGGACGCCCGCGGCGAGGCCGTCCTCGCCGCCTACGTGGTGCCCGCCGAGGGCACCGTGCTGGACCGCCGCGAACTGCGCCGCCACCTGGCCGAGCACCTGCCCACCGTGATGATCCCCTCCTACCTCACCGAGCTGCCCGCCCTGCCGCTGACCCCGAACGGCAAGGTCGACCTCGCGGCCCTGCCCGAGCCCAAGGCCGACACCGCCGGGGCCCAGCACGAACCGCCCGTCACGCTCTACGAGACGAGCGTCGCCGAGCACTGGCGGAACCTGCTCGGCCTGGACGAAGTCGGCCTCCAGCACGACTTCTTCGAACTCGGCGGCAGCTCGATCCGGCTCATCGAGCTGATCCACCACCTCCAGAGCGAGTTCAACATCAGCATCCCGGTCGGCCTGCTGTTCAAGGTCACCACCCTGCACGGCATGGCCCGCACCGTCGAGCAGATCATCACCGGCGAGGTGGCCGGCGGCGAGCCCTACCTCTGGTTCAACGCCGGGGCGCCCGAGGAGCACACGGTCTTCTGCTTCCCGCCGGCCGGCGGCCACGGGCTGGTCTACCGGCAGCTCGCCGCGCACCTGCCGGAACACCGGATCGCCTCCTTCAACTACCTGACCGGCGACGACAAGACCGCCCGCTACGCGGACCTGGTCGAGGAACTGCACGCCGCCGGACCGTACGTCCTGCTCGGCTACTCGCTCGGCGGCAACCTCGCCTTCGAGGTGGCCAAGGAACTGGAGCGGCGCGGACGCACGGTGGCCTCGGTGCTGATGGTGGACGCCTACCGGGTCACCGAGGCCTTCGACCTCGGCGAGGAGCACCTGGCCGTCTTCGAACGCGAACTCCACGAGCACCTGCACCGCCACACCGGCTCGCGGATCGTCGCCCAGGAGACCCTCGAACAGGCCAGGGACTACCTGGAGTTCAGCAGCCGGACGCCCAACACCGGCACGGTCCGGGCCCAGCTGGACGTGGTCTGCGAGCGCGACCGGCTCTCCGTGCACGTGGGCGGCGAACCGGGCTCCTGGCACGGCGCCTCCACGACGGGCACCGCGGTGTACGTCGGGCACGGCGCCCACGCCGAGATGCTCGACGGGGACTTCGCCGCCCGCAACGCCGAACTGGCGGGCGCCATCCTGGCCGGAGGCACCGCCGATGGCCGCGGCTGACCGCGGGCCGGACTGGTCCGGCAGGGAGCGGGCCGCCGGCGGCCCGCCCCGGGTGATCGTGATCGGGGCCGGCCTGGCCGGCCTCGCCACCGGCTGCTACGCGCAGATGAGCGGCCTGGAGACCCGGATCTTCGAGAAGCACGTGCTGCCCGGCGGCTGCTGCACCGCGTGGTCCCGGCACGGCTACCTGTTCGACTACTGCATCGACTGGCTGATCGGCACCGCCGAGGGCACCGGAGCGCACCAGGTCTGGAGCGAACTCGGCGCCCTGGACGGCAAGTCGGTGACCCGCTTCGACACCTTCAACCGGGTCGTCGACGAACACGGCCGGGCCGTCACCTTCTACGGCGACCCGGACCGCCTGGAGGCCCACCTGCTGGCCCTCGCGCCCGGCGACGCCAAGCCGATCCGGGCCTTCTGCCGCGACCTGCGCCGCTACACCGCGATGGAGCTGCCCTGGGAGCTCACCCCGCCGCCGCTGCGCACCACGGCGGAACGGCTGCGCACCCTGCGAGCCGTCCTGCCCGCGTTCCGGCTGTTCTGGCGCACCGCGACCACCCCGATGAGCGGATTCGCCGAGCGCTTCCAGGACCCGCTGCTGCGGCGGGCCTTCCCCAACATGTTCCTCCAGGAGCCCGAGGGCTTCCCGCTGCTGCCGTACCTCTACACCCTGGCGGCCGCCCACAACGGCAACGCGGGCTTCCCGCAGGGCGGTTCGCTCGGGCTGGCCCGCTCGGTGGAGGAGCGCTACACCTCGCTCGGCGGGGTGATCGGCTACCGCTGCCGGGTGGAGCGCGTCCTGATCGAGGACGGGCGCGCGATCGGGGTGGAACTCAGGGACGGCACCCGGCACTTCGCCGACCACGTGGTGGCCGCCTGCGACGGCCCGACGGTGCTCGAACGGCTGCTGGAGGGCCGCTACTCCAGCCCCGCGACCGAGAAGCTGTACGGCGAACTGCTCGACAAGCCGGGCAACCTGTACCCGGCCGTGGTCTCCGCCTTCGTCGGCATCGACGGACCGCTGCCCGAGGGCGAGCCGCACAGCACCACCTACCTGCTGACACCCGAGGACGGCGAGCGGCTGCCGGGCTCGCTCCAGCGCAGCCTGGTGGTGCAGCTGCGGTCCTCCTACGCGGACGGCTTCGCGCCGCCCGGCAAGTCGGTGCTGCACTGCACCTACTTCAGCGACTACCGCTCCTGGAAGGAGCTGCGGACCGGCGACCGCCGGGCCTACCGGGCGCGCAAGCAGGAAGTCGCCTCGTTCGTCCGGGAGTTCCTGGAGCGGACGTACCCCGGCCTCGGCGGGCGGATCGAACTCGTGGACGTCGCCTCGCCGGTGACCACCGAGCGGTTCACCGGCAACACCTACGGCAGCATCCTCGCCTGGCAGGCCTTCTCCGAGGCCGAGGACGCCGCCAACCGGCTGGTCAACAAGGACCGGATGCGGCTGCCCGGGCTGAGCGGCTTCTCCATGGCGGGCCAGTGGACCGCGCTCGGCGGGCTGATCCGGGCCGCCACCAGCGGACGGTTCGCCGCGCAGTACCTCTGCCGGGAGCTCGGCCGGCCGTTCCGGGCCTGGCCCAGCGACAACCGGGAACCCTGGCACGCGGGCAAGTGGGGCCGCCTGCCGCAACTCGACCGCGCCACCGTGGGAGCGCCGGACGTGGGAGTGCCGGGAGCAGGAGTGGCGGAAGTGGGTGTGGCGGAGTGAGCGGGACGACGACCACCGGCGGCCGGCAGAGCATGGTCATCATCGGCGGCGGGCTCGGCGGGCTCTCCACCGGCTGCTTCGCGCAGATGAACGGCTACCGCACCCGGATCCTGGAGATGCACGAGATCCCCGGCGGCTGCTGCACCGGCTGGGACCGGGGCGAGTTCACCTTCGACTGCTGCATCAGCTGGCTGCTGGGCAGCGGGCCGGGCAACGAGATGCACCAGATCTGGCTCGAACTCGGCGCGCTGCAGGGCAAGCGGATGCGCAACTTCGACGTCTTCAACGTGGTGCGCACCCGGGACGGCCGGGCGGTCTACTTCTACTCCGACCCGGACCGGCTGGAGGCCCACCTGCTGGAGCTGGCCCCGGAGGACGCCCGGCAGATCCGGCAGTTCTGCGCCGGTCTGCGCAAGTTCCGCCTGGCGCTGGCCCGTTACCCCTTCCTCAAACCGGTCGGGCTGATGGGACGGTGGGAGCGGATGCGGATGCTCGCCTCCTTCCTGCCGTACTTCAACGTGATCCGGCGCTCGATCACGGTGCTGATGAGCGACTACTCGGCGAAGTTCCGGAGCCCGCTGCTGCGCGAGGCGTTCAACTTCATCCTGTACGAGAAGCACCCCAACTTCCCGGTGCTGCCCAACTACTTCCAACTCGCCTGCCACGCCGGGCAGTCGGCCGGCGTGCCGGAGGGCGGCTCGCTGGGTCTGGCCACCTCGATCGAGCAGCGCTACCGGCGGCTGGGCGGCGAGATCACGTACAACACCAAGGTGACCGGGATCCTGATCGAGGACGACCGGGCGGTGGGGGTGCGGCTGAGCGACGGCCAGGAGGTGCGGGCGGACATCGTGGTGGCCGCCTGCGACGGCCGGACGACCATGATGGACCTGCTCAAGGGCCGCTACCTGAGCGACACCTACCGCCGGCTGTACACCCAGACCATCACCGAGCCGGGCATGGTGTTCCCCGGCTACGTGACCGTCTTCCTCGGCCTGCGCCGGCCCTTCCCGGCCGGGGACCCGTGCACCACCTACCTGCTGGAGGACGAGGTCGCCGAGCGGCTCACCGGCATCCGGCACCCGAGCATCAACGTCCAGTTCCGCAGCCGCCACTACCCGGAGCTGTCGCCCGCCGACACCACGGTGGTGTATGCCAGCTACTTCTGCGACATCGCGCCCTGGCGGGAGCTGAGCACCGGGCCGGAGCAGGAGCCCCGGGTGCGGCGCGGCGAGGAGCTGCACACCCTGCCGGTCGGCCGGGGACGGGAGTACCAGCGGGCGAAGCGCCGGGTGCGCGACACCATCGTCGAGTACCTGGACGGCCACCACCCCGGGCTGCGGGACGCGGTGGCGGTCAAGGACGTCTCCACCCCGCTCACCCAGGTCCGCTACACCGGCAACTACAACGGGACGGTGCTGGGCTGGCAGCCCTTCGTGGAGAGCGGCGAGACCCTGGAGGAGGAGGTCAAGCGCAACGGCCCGGGGCTGCCCGGCCTGGCGAACTTCTACCTCTCCGGGGTCTGGGCGACGACCGGCGGGCTGATCCGGGCGGCGGCGGCCGGCCGGCACGTCGTCCAGTTCATCTGCCGGGACGACGGCAGGCCCTTCAGGGCCGAGGTGGACGACAGCGCACCGCCGCCCACTCTGCTCATCGAACCGGTCGGCCCCGCCGACCGCCAGTTTGGAGTCACCTCGTGAGGATCGAGAAGTGGGTCGTGCGGGAGCACGTGGACGGCGTGCCGGATGTCGAGCGGATGTACCGGAAGGTCGTGGAGGAGGTGGACGTCCGGCTCGCGGCGGACGAGATGCTGCTGCGCACCCGCTACGTCTCGGTCGACCCGTACCTCCAGGGCATCGCGCTGGACACGCCGATCGGCGACCACATGGGCGCGGACTCGATCATGGAGGTGGTGGAGGCCGGGCCCGCCGCGTGCTTCGGCGTCGGCGACCTGGTGCAGGGCTTCGGCGGCTGGCGCACCCACCTGGTCAGCAACGGCGCGCCGAGCTTCTGGCAGACCGGGACCTTCCCGATGGTCTTCCCGGCCTTCCGCCGGCTGGACCCCGCCGACTACGGCGGGGAGCTGCCGCTGACCACCGCGCTCGGCATCCTGGGCGGGCCCGGGATGACGGCCTGGGGGACGGTGGAGAAGTTCCTCGACGTGCGCCCAGGGTCGACGGTGCTGGTCAGCGGGGCCTCCGGGGCGGTCGGGTCGCTGGTCGGGCAGCTGGCCAGGCACCGGGGCGCCCGGGTGATCGGCACCACGGCCTCGCCGGAGAAGGCGGAGCGGCTGTGGGAGCTGGGCTTCGAGGGGGTGCTGCTGTACCGCGACGGCGACGCGCCGGAGCGGCTGCGGAAGGAGCTGGCCGAGCTCGCGCCGGAGGGCATCGACCGCTACTTCGACAGCCTCGGCGGGGTGCTCACCGACGTGGTCTTCGGCATGCTCGCGGTGGAGAGCCGGGTGGCCGTCTGCTGGCAGTGGGGGAGCCAGGTCGGCGGGGACTGGGCGGGGCCGCGGCTGCTGCCGATGATCATGTTCCCGCGCACCACGATCCGCGGCATCTTCTCGCTGGAGTGGTTCACCGAGGAGAACTGGGCCGCGCTGCGGCGGGACCTCGGGGCGCTGGTCCGCAGCGGGGAGCTGACGTACCAGGAGACGCTGCACCGGGGGTTCGACAGCATCCCGGCTGCCTACCGCGGCCTCTACGTGGACCGTTCGGCCAACCGGGGGAAGGTGCTGGTCGAGCTCTGAGCGGACGGACGGACGCCAGGGCCCTTCGGCGGATGTGCCGAAG
>NZ_JBHVET010000076.1:0-18238 GCF_042802135.1 Kitasatospora sp. NPDC057512 | reverse complement strand
CCCTCGGGCTGCTCCGCGACACCACCCACGGCTTCACCGCCGCGTGGGCGGCCCTCGCCGCGGCCACGGCCGTGACCCTCGCGGCCACCGCCCGCGCGGGTGCCGGCGGGCGCGGCACCCCTCCCCGGCCCGGGCGGCGCACCGCCGGGTAGCGTACGGCCGTGAACAACGAGACGCCTCCCGGGTGGTACCCGGTCCCCGGTCCGGACGGCGCCCCCGGCCACGAGCGCTGGTGGGACGGCAACGCCTGGACCAGCGACGTCCGGCCGGCCCAGGGCGCCTACGGCTACCCGGGCCAGGAGGCGTACCCGGCACAGCAGGCGTACCCGGCCTACCCGGCCCAGCAGGCCTACCCCGGCCCGGGCTACGGGCAGCCCGGTCCCGGCTACCCGCCCCCGACCCCCGCCCCGGGCCCGACTCCCAAGCGGGTCAAGCCGGGCGTGCTCATCAGCATCGCGGTCGGTGTGCTGGCGATCGGCGGCAGCGTCGCCGGAATCGCGCTCAGCCACGGCGGCGACCCGGCGGCGGACCCGACCGTCCCCGTCACCAGCAGCACCGGCCCGACGACCAGCCCCACCCCCGCCCCGAAGCCGTCCACGCCCAAGCCCGCCCCGGTCCTCCGGAGCACCGTCGCGGACAAGCAGCACTCGATCACCCTGCCGGTGTTCGAGGGCTGGGAGGTCTCGTCGACCGACACCCCGCAGTGGTCGGTCTACCTCGGCAGCGGCCGCTACACCTGCGCGAACGGCAAGGCCTGCATCCGCGGCCGGTTCTCGGTGGAGAAGAACGCCGTCCAGGGCGACACCCCCAAGGCCGCCGCCGACGCGGCCATGCCGACGGTCGCCAAGCAGATCTTCAGCGGGATGGCCTCGCAGACCGACTACGGCTCGGGCACCATCACCGTGGCCGGTGTGGCCGGGTACGCGACCCGCTGGCACATCACCAACACCGACGGCACCCAGGGGTTCGTCCTGCTGGCCGCCCTCCCCGCCAAGGGCGGCGGCTACGTGGTCTTCGACGGCGGCGTGGACGAGGACCCGGCCGCCCCGGACGTCTCGGTGCTGGACCAGATCCTCCTGGGCGTCAAGAAGGACGACTCCCCGACCAGCGGCACCTGACACACCGTTCCGGGGCGCCGCCGGCCGGTCCGAGCGTCGGCCGGTACGAACCTCGGCCGGTCCGAGCGTCGACCCGGGCGTCGACCGACCCGGTCCTCGGCCGATCCGGGCCCGCCCATGACGAGGGCCCCTCGACCGGACGACTCCGGCGAGGGGCCCACGAGATGACGTCGAGTCAGCTGTGCTGCGGCGCGGGCAGCGTCGCCGAGCCCCCGAGCAGCGGCCACTCCCGGTGGAAGGGCGGCAGCGGCAGCTTGCCCTCGATGATCGGGGTGCCGAAGACCTTCAGGTGGGCGAGCAGCGAGCCGTTCAGGTCGACGCCGCCGGCCAGCGACCAACTGCCCTGCACCTGCGGCGGGTTGCCGGAGGAGTCGGCGACCAGCGAGCCCTCGGCCTGGGCGCGCAGGTAGGGGGCGACGGTGGCCTCCACGCCGACGGTGTCGTACAGGCCGAGGCTGATCTCGGCGCCGAGCGCGGCCCGCACGCCCGCCTTGCCGTCGAGCCGCACGTGCACCGGGGTGACCTTGGTCTCGGCATTGGTGACCGGGGTCCAGCCCTTGCCGCCGGTGTAGTCGGCGCGGACCGCCCAGGTGCCGGTGGCGTCCTGCTCCGCCTCCAGGTGGACCTGGCCGTCGGCGCTGACCTCCAGGTAGCAGGTGAGGCCGAGGTTGACGACCACCGGCAGGCCGGCGACCGTCAGCACCGGGCTGGCCTGCAGCTTGGCGAAGGGCACCCGGACGGGTGCCGCACCGGTGCTGCGGGCGGCGTCGCCGGTGACCTTCCACTGCGCGTGGGCGCCGAGGTCGAAGCCGATCGAGGCGGTGCGCGGGCTGCCGGCCGCGGCGCCGTGGTAGGCGAAGTGGACGGCCGGGTGGAGCTGGAGCGAGCCGGAGGCGTCGAGGCTGGCGCCGTCGGGCAGCGGAACGGGGGCCTTGAGGTTCACCTCCAGGGTGCCGGAGGCGTCGGCCTGGACGCCGTTGCCGGTCAGGCCCGCGGTGGCCTTGAGGTCCTTGACCAGCGGGGTCACCGTGATGCCGTGCGGGTCGACGGGGACGTTGCCGTCGGCCTCGGTGCCGCCGAGGAGTTCGGCCAGGGTGGCCGGGCGGGTGGTCAGGGCGAGCGTGTTGCCCGCGCCGGGGCGGACGCCGGTGACGGCGACCAGCGCGCCCTGCGGTGCGGCGGCGGTGGGCGGGCTGGCGATCAGCTGCCCGGGCTGGACGGCGGCGGTAGCCGCACTGGGAGCGGCGCTCGGAACGGCACTGGGAGAGGCGCCAGGAGCGGCGCCGGGGGCGGGAGTTGACGGAGCCGGGGCCGTGGCGGCCGCCCCCGTCGCCGACAGCACCGCCGTCCCGCCCGCCGGGTCGTACGCCGTCAGCTGGAGGTTCTTCGTCGCCGCCGTGACCGCGCCACCGTCCTTGCCGGGGCTGCCGATCGCGGCCTGCTGGTCGCCGGCGGGTGCGGCGGTGACGGGCGCCTTGCCCGGGGTCGGACGGCCGGCGGCGGGGCTCGCCGCTCTGGCGTGCGGGGTGGCACCGGCGGGCCGGGCGGCGGCCGCCGGGCTGCCCCCGGCGGCGGTCGCGGCCGGGTCGGCGACGGTGGCGGCGGCCGGTTCGGCACCGGCCTGGGTGGTGCCGGGGCCGGTCGGCCCGCACGCGGTGGCCCCGGCGAGGATGAGGGTGAGGGTGAGGACGGCGGGACCGGAGGCCCTGCCTATCGAACTTTTGAACACACGGCGTCATGTTACTGACGAGGAATAAGTTTGTCGAAGACAGGCCAAAAAGCCAGCACGATCAGGTTTAACCGCAGGTCAGCCCGGCCGCGCCGATCGACCGAGCCGTGCCGCCGGAAGCGGCGCCCCGTCCGGCACCACACCAGGAGCCCCGCCCCCACCCCCGCCCGACAGCTCCGCGAGGTACCGCGAGCGCGCCATCGGCTCGGCCCCGAGGCTCCGCACGTGCGGCCCGTCCCACTGGGCGTCGAGCAGCCGCCCGCCCGCCGCGCCGAACCGCGCCCCGAGGTCCGCGACGGCGACCCGGGCGGCGTCCGGGCGGCGGTGGAACATCGAGTCCAGGCTCAACACCGGCCCGACCGCGATCCCGAACACCCCGCCGATCAGCTCCTCCCCCTCCCACACCTCCCCGCTGTGCGCCGCCCCCAGCTCGTGCAGCCGCACCAGCACCGCCGCCAACTCCTTGGTGAGCCAGACCGGTTGACGCCCCTCGGCGCAGGCCGCCAGCACCCGCCCGAAGGCCCGGTCCGCGCTCGTCCACCACGTGGACCGGTTGCGCAGCCGCCGCGCCAGCCGGCTCCCAAGCCGGACGCCGTCGGCCGCGATCACCGGCCGGGGGTCGGGCGACCACCAGGCCAGCGCGTACGGGTCCGCCCCGCCGGGCAGCAGCGCCATCTCGCCCGCCTCGACGGCGTCCCCGTACACCGCCTCGCTGTACGCGCTCGCGTACACGTCCGCCGCCGGCAGCGGGAACAGCCCGTGCCGGTACGCCGCCAGCAGCCCCTCGGGGCCGAGCGCGCCGAGCGACCCGCCGAAGGCCACCGGGCCGTCGCCGGGCCCGTGCCGCACGTCCAGCGCGTCCAGCACGTCCAGCGCTTCGAGCGCCTCGGAGGGGCTCACGTCGACGCCGCCCGCAGGAAGCCCTCCCGCTCCAGCCCCGCCAGGTAGTGGTCGATCAACCCCACCTCCACCGGCGGCAGTTCGATCCCGCTCCCGGCCAGCGCCGCGTCCGCGTTCGCCCGCTCGAACAGCGGGAACGTCGGCCGGAAGTACATCTCGCCGACCGACAGCTCCGACCCCGGCGCGCGGTCCACGAACAGCGGGACGAACGGCGCGATCGGGTGCGTCGGGTTCCCGGCGGCGAACCGGACCAGCCGCCGCACCCAGTCCCCGTACGGCAGCGGGGCGATCCGGTGGCCGCGCGCCCGCAGCCGCTCGGCGAGGTCGGCGAGGGTGCCCGGGTGCGGGGAGCTGAGGTGGTAGACCTCGCCGGCGGCGGGCGCGTGGGCGGCGATGTGGGCGACGGCCCGGGCGAAGCGGTCGGCGGGGACGAAGTCGAGCAGCAGCCGCACGTCCGGGTAGGTCCCGCTGTCGGCCACGTAGGCGATCAGCGCGCACAGTTCGGTGCCGGTGTTCATCGCCCCGGCCGCGAGGTCCCCGGTGACGTCGTTGGTGCGCAGCACGGTGACCGGCAGCCCGGCGGCGGCCGCGTTGTGCAGCAGCTGTTCGGCGACCCACTTGCTCTCGACGTAGCCGACGCCGAGCCGTTCGGGGTGGGCGAGCGGGGTCCGCTCGGTGACCTTCGGGACGCCGGCCGCGCCGAAGCCGGCCAGCACGGCGAGGGTGGAGAGGTAGTGCACGGGGATGCCCCGGCTGTGCCCGGCGAGCCGGACGACCTCCCGGGTGCCGCCGACGTTGGCCGGACGCAGCTGATGGTACGGGTAGAGGAAGTTGACCTGCCCGCCGAGGTGGTGGATCGCGTCCAGGTGCCCGGCCAGCCAGTCGAACTGACGGTCCGTCAGGCCGAGCTTCGGCCGGGTGAGGTCGCCGACCAGCGGCACCACCCGCCGGTCGGCGAGGTCCTGCCGCAGGAAGCGCTGGCGCGCCGCCCGCAGCCGTTCCAGCGCGTGTTCCTCGTCGGGCGCGCGGACCAGGCAGTGGATGCGCGCCCGGGTGGTGGCGAGCAGCGCGTGCAGCAGGTGGGCGCCGCAGAAGCCGGTGGCGCCGGTGAGCAGGATCTCGGCGGGTTCGGCGCGGGAGGGCGCCGGGCTCCAGGACTGCCGGAGGCCCTCGGTGAGCCGGGCCTCGGCGAACCAGTCGACCGCGGCGTCCCGTACGGCCCCGGCGGGGGCGTCCGTGCGCGCCGCCGACAGCGCCGCCGCGAAGGCGCGCAGGACGGGCTCGCGCAGCAGCGCCCGGGTGAGCGTCCGCACCTGCCCGACGTCGATGCCGAGCATGATCCGGGCCCGCGCCAGCATCTCCATCGCGAGCAGCGAGGTGCCGCCGAGCACGAAGAAGTCGGCGTCCGGGCCGACGTGTTCGACGCCGAGCAGCTCCGCCCACAGCTGCCCGACGGCCGCCTCCAGCGCCCCCGCCCCGGCCCCCGACCCGGCGGGGTCGGGCGCGGGGGCCGACGAATCGGCCGACGGGGGAACGGGAGCCGCCGCCGGGGAGCGCACCGGTGCGTGCGGCAGCCGCCGCCGGTCGATCTTCCCCGCCGCGGTGAGCGGCATCGCCTCCAGCGGCACGAACTCGGCCGGCACCAGGTACTCCGGCAGCCGGTCGGCCAGGAACGCCCGGAGCCCCGGCGCACCGACGGCCGTCCCGGAGGCGGGCGTGTAGTACGCGGTGAGCGTGCGGCTGCCGTCGGCCGCTTCGCCGTCGGCCGCGACCCGGGCCTGCCGGACGTCCGGGTGCGCGGCCAGGACGGCCTCGACCTCGGCCGGGTCCACCCGGTGCCCGCGCACCTTCACCTGGTCGTCGAAGCGGCCGAGGATCTCCAGCTGCCCGTCCGCCCGCCACCGCCCGGCGTCGCCGGTGCGGTACATCCGCTCGCCGGGCAGCGGCGCGTACGGGTCGGGCAGGAAGGACTCGGCGGTGAGCCCGGCCTGCCGCCAGTAGCCCCGGGCCAGGCCGGGCCCGCCGAGGTGGATCTGCCCCTTCTCCCCGGGCCGGACGGGGCGCAGCCGGGCGTCCAGCACGTGCACCCGCACCCCGGGCAGCGGCCGTCCGATCGGCACGGGCGCGGCCGGGGTGCCGCCCGCCCCCGCGGAGCTGCCGCCGCCCCCGTCGAGCAGCTCGGCGGTGACCTCGCAGAGCGTCGAGGTGACGGCCGCCTCGGTGACCCCGTACGCGTTGATCAGCCGGGCGCCCGGCAGCCGCTCCAGGCAGTGGCGGCAGTCGGCGGCGTGCACGGCGTCCCCGCCGACCACCACCAGGCGCAGCCCCTGGGGGCCGGGCCCGCCGGGCGGGAGCAGGTCGAGCAGGTGGTGCCAGTAGGCGGGGGTGAGGTCGGCGACGGCCAGGCCCAGCCCGGGCAGCCGGCCGGCCAGCTCGGTGGGCGCCCAGGTGCCGCCCGCGCCGCCGCCCCCGCCGAGCACCACCGTCGCGCCCGCGAGCAGCGCGCCGAACACCTGCTCCAGCGCGGTGTCGGAGCCCAGCGCGGCCAGTTGCAGGACGCGTTCGCCGGGGCGCAGCCGGTAGGCGTGGATGATCCGGTCGAGGGTGAACAGCAGTGCGCGGTGGGTGACGGGGACGCCCTTGGGGCGGCCGGTGGTGCCGGAGGTGTAGATCAGGTAGGCGAGGTCGTCGGGGGCGGCGCCGTCGTCCCCGGCGAAGAACCCCCGGGAGTCCAGGGGCTCCCCGTCGTCCTCCGGCCCGAGCGCGGCCCCGAGCGCGGACACCCCGAGCACGGACACCCCGGGCGCTTCCGGGACGCCGTCACCGTCCGCGACCGCCACCCGAGCCCCGCAGTCCTCGACCAACCGGGCCAGTCGCCGCCGCGGGTGGGCCGGGTCCAGCGGCAGGAAGGCCCCGCCGGCCTTGAGCACCGCCAGCCAGGCGGTGACCAGGCCCGCCCCGCGGTCCAGGCAGACCGGCACCACCCGTTCCGGGCCGGTCCCGCGCGCCCGCAGCGCGGCGGCCAACCGGTCGCTGCGCAGGTCGAGTTCGCGGTAGCTCAGCGTGGCGTCCGCGGCGACGACGGCGACCGCCCCGGGGTCGTGCGCCGCCCGCGCGCGGAACAGCCCGTGCACCGTGTCCGCGAATCCGGCGACCGGGTGCGGGAATCCGGCCGACGGGTCCGTCGATCCGTCCGCCGGGGCGGCGACTGCGCCCGCCGCCCGCCGTGCGGGGGTGCCGTCGGCGAAGCCCAGCCCGGCCGGGTGCCACTCGCGCTCCACCCAGTCCCGGCAGTCGGCCCGCCCGGCCGGCCCGTGGACCTGCCGCCAGCCGGCCGGGACGGTCAAGTCCCCCGGCCAGATCGCATACTGACCGTTGCCGTTGCGGACCACGGCGTGACGGCCGGAGCCCACATCCGTTCGTACGCCCTGTGCGCTGTCTACTGCGTCGTCCACCGGCTTGACCTCGTGCTGTGGCGGCAGAATGCTGGGGAGTGCGACATTTCCGACTATACGCACTCCTGCCCCGTCGAGGACGTCCGGTCGCACCCCCCACCGGACGCCTCGCTGCTGCGCGAAAGCGCTCACCCGCCCCACCCGGACCGGCTGCTACGCCCGGCCCGCCCCGTCCTCACCCGAACTCCCCCGCCCGACCGGCGGGGTGATGTCGTGGAGGAGGTAGCCTCGTTGACTCGCCGGCGACAACACCTGATGGTCTGTTACCTGCTCTGGATGGTGCTGTTCACCGGCATCTACTACGCGAATCCCGGCCAGCGGATCATCTGGTGGACCGGCATCGGCCTCGGCGGCGTCGCCGCCATCGTGGTCGGCGTCCGCCTCAACCGTCCCGCGCACGCGCGGTACTGGTACGTGCTGGCGCTCGCCAACCTCAGCTTCACGGTGGGCGAGGTGGTGCAGGCCGTCCAGTTGGACATCCTGCACGTGCCCAACCCGTTCCCGTCCGTCGCGGACGGCTTCTACCTCGCCGAGTACGTGCTGTACGCGGTCGGCGTGCTGGGCTTCATCCGCTGGCGCACGGCCCGTCAGGACCGCGCCGGGCTGCTCGACGCCCTCGTCCCCACCATGGGGCTGGCCCTGCTCGCCTGGATCTACCTGATCCTCCCGTACGCCCGGAACCCGGACCTCGACTGGTTCCAGAAGGCCGTCTCGATCGCCTACCCGCTCGGCGACGTGGTCGTGCTCGCCCTGCTGCTGCGGCTGCTGACCCCGCGCGGCGGCAACTCCCGCTCCCTGCAGCTGCTCGCCGTCGGCTCGCTCGGCATCATGGTCTCCGACGTGCTGTACGGGCTGATCCAGCTGCACGGCACCTGGCACATCGGCACGCCCGTCGAACTCGGCTGGGCCGCCTTCTACACGGCCTGGGGCGCGGCGGCGCTGCACCCGTCGATGGTCGAGCTGACCCGGCCGGTGCCCACCCAGCAGCCGGACCTGAGCACCGCCCGGCTGGTGCTGCTCACCCTCGCCTCGCTGATCGCCCCGGCGATCCTGATCATCGAGGCGCTGGCCGGCAACACCAGCAACGCGGGTGTGATCGGCGCCTTCTCGGCGGTGCTCTACCTGCTGGTGCTGGCCCGGCTGGCGGTGGTCGTCTCCGCCCGCAGGCAGGCCGTGGCCCGTGAGCGGACGCTGCGCGAGGCGGGTGCCCGGCTGACCGCGGCCGTCACGGTGGGGGAGGTCGCGGACGCCGTCCAGTCCGCCGCCTCCACCCTGATGCCGGCCGAGGCCGGGCACGTCGCCCTGCTCTCCGTCGCCGAGGCCGGGGTGCTGCACGTCCGGCACGCCGGGAGCGACGCCCCCGGGCCCACGCCCGGGGACACCGCACAGTCCGACCGGGTGCTGGAGCTCGCCACCGCCCGGGAGACCCTGCTGCTGCCCGTCGGCTCGCTCGGCCTGGACCCCGCCGCCGCCCCGACCGACGGCGGCCTCCTCGCCCGCCTCGGCGGCATGCCGTACGCCCTGGTCTGCCCGCTCACCCTCGCCGAGCGCCCCTCCGGCGACCCGCTGATCGGCGCGCTCGTCGTCACCGGGACCGAGCAGGAGCTGGCCGGCCTCTGGAGCTCGCTGGAGATCCTCGCCGCGCAGGCGGCCCTCGCGGTCGAGCGGGTGGTGCTGAGCCGCGAGGTCACCCGCCGCAACAGCGAGCTGTACTTCCGCACCCTGGTGCAGAACGCCAGCGACGTCATCCTGATCCTCGACGCCGACGACGGCGTGCGCTACGCCTCCCCGTCCGCCGCGACGGTGCTCGGCCGCCCCGACCTGGCCGGCACCCCGCTGACCGACCTGGTCCCGCCCGAGGACAGCCGGGAGGTCGGCAAGGCGCTGGCCAGGATGCGCGAGGCCGCCGAGCAGCCCCGGGGCGAGCAGCCGCGCGAGCACTGGCGGCTGCTGCGCCAGGACCGCACCCCGATCGAGGCCGAGGTCCGCTCCGACGACCTGCGCGCGGACCCGACCGTCGGCGCCCTGGTGCTCACCCTGCGCGACGTGACCGAGCAGCGGCAGATGGAGCGCGAACTGACCCACCGGGCCTTCCACGACTCGCTGACCGGCCTGGCCAACCGGGTGCTGTTCCAGGACCGGGTCGGGCACGCGCTCTCCCGGGGCGAGCGCAGCGGGGCCGTCACCGGGGTGCTCTTCATCGACCTGGACGACTTCAAGGTGGTCAACGACACCCAGGGGCACGCGGTCGGCGACGAGCTGCTGGTCGCCGTCTCGCTGCGGATCTCCACCGCGCTGCGTGCCTCGGACACCGCCGCCCGGCTCGGCGGCGACGAGTTCGCCGTCCTGGTGGAGGACGCGAAACGGCCCGCCGACGTGGACACCATCGCGTCCGGGGTGCTGGCGGTCTTCGCCGAACCGTTCAAGCTCAAGTCGGGCACGGTGCGGGTGACGGCCAGCATCGGCGTGGCGACCACCGAGGACAGCGTGGACGCGACCGAGCTGCTCACCCACGCCGACCTCGCGCTCTACTCCGCCAAGGCGGCCGGCCGCCGCCAGTGGCGCCACTACCGGCCGGCCCTCCAGACCGGCATGGTGGAGCGGCACGAGCTGAACGAGCACCTCGACTCGGCGATCGCGGAATCGGCCTTCCAGCTGTACTACCAGCCGATCGTCGACCTGCGCTCGGGCGATCTGGTCGCCTTCGAGGCGCTGGTCCGCTGGCCGCACGACCGGCGCGGCATGGTGCTGCCCGACGAGTTCATCGCCCTCGCCGAGGAGAGCGGCCAGATCGTCCCGCTCGGCGCCTGGGTGCTGGAACGCGCCGCCCAGGAGGTCGCCGCCTGGCAGGCCGCGAGCTCCGCGGCCCGTACGGCCGCGGGCCGGCCGCCGCTGCGGGTCAACGTCAACGTCTCCGCCCGCCAGTTCCGCGACGCCGGCTTCGTGGACGTGGTCCGCCGGGCGCTGGCCGCCACCGGCATCGACCCCCACACCCTCGTCCTGGAGCTCACCGAGTCGGTGCTGATGCGCCGCGACGACCGCATCCACGCCGACATGGCCACCCTGTCCGGCCTCGGCGTCGGCATCGCCATCGACGACTTCGGCACCGGCTACTCCTCGCTGTCCTACCTGCGCGAGTTCCCGATCTCCCTGCTCAAGATCGACAAGTCCTTCATCGACGGCCTCGGCCACTCGCCCCAGCAGTACGCCCTGGTCGAGGGCATCACCCGGATCGCCGACACCCTCGGCGTCCAGGTCATCGCCGAGGGCATCGAACACCCCGACCAGCGCGACCTGCTCGCCGCCATGGGCTGCCCGCTCGGCCAGGGGTACCTCTTCGCCCACCCCATGGACTCCCCCCACGCCCGCGCCCTGGTCCGCCGGACCTCCTACGAACCGGTCTGAGGACCTCCCCGGCTACGCCTTCCGCAGGGCGCGCGACAGCACCGTGAGCAGCGCCAGCGTCGGCCTCGCGTGCCCCGCCTCGACGGCCCGGACGTCGGCCTCCGGGAGGCCGGCGCGGGCGGCGAGGTCGCGGAGGGTGAGGCCGAGGGCGGCGCGGCGGGCTCGGACGGCGCGGGCCAGGGCGTCGGCGGGGTCACCGTCCGGGTGGGCGGGGAAGTCCTCGATCAGGGGGCGCGCCAGATCCACCGAACTCTCCTCATCGGCCTGTGGGGCGCACAGTCTGACATGCCGTCAGCCCGGGACGGACCCAAGCGGAGGTCAAGGTTCCTTGACCTCCGCTTGGGCCTGCCCCGCGGTCAGGAGTCGGCGCGGACCAGGTCGAGCAGCCCCGGGAAGCGCCGGTCGAGGTCCTCGCGGCGCAGCGTGGCGGCCCGACTGTTGCCGCGGTCGACCTGGCGGATCAGGCCGGACTCGCGCAGTACCCGGAAGTGGTGGGTGAGGGTGGACTTGGAGACCGGGAGATTGAAGGAGGCGCAGGTGCGCGCCGCCCCCTCGCCCTCCCGCAGCAGGGCCGCGACCACGCCGTAGCGCAGCGGGTCGGCGAGCGCGCCCAGGACGGTGCGCAGGTCCATCTCCCCGATCGAGGGGTGGCCTTCGGCGTCGGGCATCGGTTCCTCCTCCTCGGCAAGGTATGGGTTGCATCGTACCTCGACGCCATGACAGCTTTAGGTTCGATCAAATCCGTACCTGGCCACCCCGTGGCCGGTTCAAGCCTGGAGTCACGCCCCCTTGAGCACGCAGAGCGCACAGACCCCGCAGGCCACGCGGCCCGCGCCGTCCGGTGCCCCCGACCAGCGGCGGCGCCCCGCCCGCACGCCCGTCCTCGCCGCCGTCCTCCTCGCGGTCTTCGTCGTCCCGATGTCCATCTCCGGCACCGCGGTCGCCCTCCCCCGGATCGGCGCCGGCACCCACGCCGACCTCGCCCCGCTCCAGTGGGTGGTCAACGCCTTCAACGTGGCCTTCGCCTGCTTCACCCTGGTCTGGGGCTCGGTCGCCGACGTCATCGGCCGGGCCAGGGCCTTCGCCGCCGGCGTCGCCCTCTACGCCCTCGGCTCGCTCGCCAGCGCCGTCGCCGCCGACGTGCTGTGGCTGGACGCCGCCCGGGCCCTCACCGGCATCGGCGGCGCCGCGATCTTCTCCTGCGGCGCGGCGATCCTCTCCACCGTCTTCGACGGCCCGGCCCGCGCCAGGGCCTTCGCGCTGTTCGGCACCGTCGCCGGGGTCGGCGTCGCCCTCGGCCCGTCGCTGGCCGGCGTACTGGTGCAGGGCCTCGGCTGGCGCTGGGTGTTCGCGGTGCACGCCGTCGCCCTGGCGTTCGTCCTGCTCGCGCTGCCCGCGATCGCCCGCGCCGTGGCCGCCGTGACCGCCGCACCCGCCGGCACCGGCACCACCGGCGGCGGGCGGATCGACGTCCCCGGCAGCGCGCTGTTCGTGCTCGCCATGGTGCTGCTCACCACCGCCATCGTCCAGGGCTCCCAGTGGGGTTGGGGCAGCGCGGGCGTGCTCGGACTGTTCCTCGGCGCGGTCGTCGTCCTCGGCGTCTTCGCGGCCGTCGAGCACCGCAGCGCCCACCCGATGCTGGACCTCGGCATGCTGCGCAACCGCCGCTTCCTCGGCCTGTGCCTGGTGCCGGTGGCCGCCTCCTTCGGCTTCGTCACCGTGCTCACCTACCTGCCGAGCTACCTGACCGCCGTCACCGGCCGCGGCACCGGCGCCGCCGGGCTGCTGATGCTGCTGCTCACCGCACCGGTGCTGGTCCTGCCGATGCTCGCCGCCAGGCTGGTCTCCCGCGGCGTGCGCCCGCTCGCCCTGGTCCTCCTCAGCCTGGCCTGCCTGGTGGCCGGCGACCTCGCCCTCACCCTGCTCTCCCCCTCCGCCACCGTGCTGCTGCTCGCCGCCCCGATGCTGGTCACCGGCGCCGGGATGGGGTTGTCGGCCGGCCTGGTCGACGGCCAGGCGCTGGCGCTGGTCGACCCGGCCAAGGCGGGCATGGCGGCGGGCTTCCTCAACACCCTGCGCCTGGGCAGCGAGGCCGTCGCCGTCGCGGTGTACGGCTCCGCGCTGGCCACCGCGCTCGGCACCCGGGTCGCCGACGGCATCGGCGCGCAGCCGGGCGCCTCCCGGGCCGGCGAGGTCGCCGACCGGGCGGCCGGCGGGGACCTCGCGGGCGCCGCCGAACTCTCCGGCGCCACCGACCACCGCGCGTTCACGGACTTCCTCGCGCACGCCTACGACTCCGCCTTCCACTCCGTGCTGTGGGGCCTGGCGGCGGTCGGCGTACTGCTCTCCGTCCTCATCGCGGTCCTGCTGCGCGGCTCCACCGCCAGGACCACGGCCTGACGGACGCCGACCGGCCCGCCGCCCCGAGGGCGACGGGCCGGGCCCGGAGCAGCGTCCGGATCAGCCCAGGGGCAGCTCCAGCCGGGACTCGTGCCCGTTCGGCGAGCCGATGGTGGTGGTGCTGCCCTCCTCGCCCGTGAAGGCGTACAGCCGGTCACGGCTGTTGACGACCAGCGCCACCCGGTGGCCGACCGGCACGTCGTACGCGGCGGGCTGGAGCTCCCAGCCGACGGTGGTGTCCTGGCCGGGCGTCAGGCCGAGCACGGTGTAGGGCTCGTGGGTGATGATCCGCGCGGTGCCGTCCGGGGCGACGTCGAACAGGTAGGCCACCAGGGTGGCGGCGTCCGCGGTGCTGCGCACGGTCAGCCGGACCGCCGCGGCGCCCCGGATGCGGCGGGCCGCCTCGCCGCTGCCGGTCAGCGGGTCCGTCGACCAGACCAGCAGGTTCTCCCGCTCGAACTCGGCCAGGACGTACTTCTTGGGGTTGCCCGTCCACTCCTTCTGGCCCGTCCCCATGACCTCGTCCACCGCGGTGGCCTTGGTCTCCAGGCCGGCGGTGAAGCTCCGCGACCAGCCGGCGGCCTGCTTGTCGGCCAGCGCGCCGTCACCGTCGCCGTTGACGCCGGTGAGGTACCAGGACTCCGTGCCGGTGGTGACGTCCGCCCACGAGTCGTGGCCCTCGCGGCGGGCGGCCTCGGTGATCCGCTGCCCGCCGCCCAGCACCGGCTTGGTCTTGTAGGTGAACATGACCTGGTTGGTCACCCGCTTGCGGTTCGGCGCCTCGTTGTCGGCGCCCAGCAGGTGGTGGTCCAGGAAGTCGTAGGCCTCCCGGAGGGGCTCCGCCAGGCCGGGGAACGGCAGGTGGGTCAGCAGGCCGGACAGCCCGGCACCCTCCGGCGCGCCGTGGTCGCCGATCCACAGGTTCAGCTGCTTCGGCACGGTCAGCCGGTTGTGGACGTCGATCACCGGGGCGACCGGGAAGAGGGTCTCGTGCCAGGTGTTGGAGATGTAGGTCGGGATGCCGCGCTCGTTGGTCTTGTCCAGGTACGTCTCCGGCGAGCGCTCGGTGCCCCAGGCGACCACGTCGTCGAGGTCGCGGTTCTGGTCGAACTTGTCGAGGATGTCCCGGGCCTCCTCGTCGAACTTGTCGTCCCGCTCCCCGCCGGTGAAGCCGACCAGCAGGTTGACGGCCTCCACGTGCCGGGTGTCGTTGGAATAGAGGCTGGTGGCCAGGTTGCCCCAGGTGCTCAGCGCGACCACGGCCTTGACCCGCTTGCCCCCATCGTGCGCGGCGACCAGCTGGCTGATCCCGGAGCCGTAGGAGATGCCGAGGAAGCCGACCTTGCTCGGGCTGAACTGCTCCTGCGCGTAGGTGATGACCTTCGAGCCGTCGGCCCAGTCCTTGGGCCCGGCGACGTCGATGTGCCCCCCGGAGGTGGAGATCCAGCCCGGGTAGCCGAGGCCGCGCGGGGTGTAGGTCAGCACGTGGTAGCCGCGCAGCGCCAGCTTGAAGTAGGCGTAGACGAAGGGCAGCCAGCCGAGCGGGTTCCACCCCGCCGGCAGGATCACGACCGGGCGCGGCTCGTCGCCGTGCAGCTTGATGGTGAACGCCGACAGCTTGAGGTTCTCCTCGACGGGGATCCCGGTGACCTCGACCTCGGCGATCCGCCGCACCTGGGCCACCAGCTCGGCCAGCTCCGGCGGGAGCTGGACGCCCTCGTCGCCCTGGACGGCCGCCACCAGGGCGTTGCCGAGGTCGACGACGGCCTGGTTGACGGTGTTGCCGGGGCCCCGGAGGCCGCTGTCGGCGATCTCCGTGAGGGTCGCCTCGGTGATCGCCGGGATCGGCTGCCCACTGATACTGGCCATGCGAACCACCTTTTCCGTAACGGATACTGACCGCATCATGGTCCGGAGTGACCGGACGCTAACTGATGCACCGTCAGATTCGCTCGGATAGGTGGTTCTTGGTCGTCCTCCCTTGCCGATCATCGGACCGTGGTATCCGCGGCGTCACCCGAGCGTGTCGAGCGCCGATCCGATCAACGCCCGGGCCCGGTCCCCGTACACGGCCGCACCGGACAACTTCTCGAAGGCGTCCAGGTAGTGGGCGATCTCGCGGGGCCGGGTGACGGTCAGGCTGGCCGTGAGGGTCTCCACCTCCACCTGCTCGCCGTCGTAGACGCTGAAGGTCTCCAGCGGCCACACCTCCCGCTCCGCGCCCGCCGGGACGATCCCCAGCGAGACGGCGGGCAGCGCGGTCGCGGCCAGCAGGTCCTCCAGTTGCCCGCGCATCACCCCGGCGTCCCCGATCCGGTGGCGCAGGACCGACTCCTCCATCAGCAGGGCGAACCGCCGCCCGCCCTCCCGGACGATCCGCGAGCGCGCGAGCCGGGCGTCGACCGCGTCGGCGACGTCGTCGGGGGTGCCGTGGAAGCGGGTGATCGCGGAGAGCAACGCCGTTGCGTAGCCCCGGCTTTGCAGGAGTCCGGGGACGAGGGAGGAGCTGTACACCCGGAACACCCGGGTGCGCTCGAACAGCGGCACGTAGGAGTTCTGCAGCCGGGTGAGCCCGGTGCGCTGGAGCCGCCGCCACTCCACGTACATCGACTCGGCGGAACGCGTCGCGGCGATCAGGTCGGCCGACTCCCCCTCCGCCCCGCAGAGCCGGCACCAGGTGCGGATGTCCTCGTCGGACGGCGAGGTCAGCGCGTTGATGATCCGGGAGGACTTGGAGGGGTGCCAGCCGGCCCGGAGCGCCAACTCGCGCCCGTTGAACCCGGCGTCGCGGCACAGCTCGCGCAACCGGTCGGCGACCTCCTTGCGGACCGCCACCGCGCTGCTGGACGGCATGACTGAGGGCATGGTTCACCTGCCTGGAAATGTCGGGGTGGACGGCGCACTCCCCGTGCGGCTCCTACCGGGAAGCGTAGCCGCGCACCGCCGCCTCCCCCGAGCCGATTGCACATGGTTGCAGAGGAGTTGGGGCCCGAGCCGGAAGGCGAACGGACGGCCGCGCGAAACCGGGAGCCGGCCGTGGTCCTCCGCCGGGTCCGTCAACTGCGGTGATCGGCACCGGGACTTCGGAAAGGATCGGCCCCGTCCACAAAGGCCTGTCGGCCGGCCCCTCCACCCGGCACAATCACCGGTATGACGATCACCTCCGGCGTGCCTCCCACGCGCAACACGCCGATCGCCCTCGCCCGTGGTCTCCTGACGGGTGGCGTCATCGGAGGATCGCTCGCGGGGCTGGTCGTCGGCGTCGTCCTGGAGAAGGTGCCGCTGCTCCTCGGCGGCCTGGGCGTTCCGATCGGCTACGGCCTGCTGCTCCTCCTCGCCGGCCGGCCGCGGCGGGCGCGGGAGGCGGCCGTCGTCCCGCGGACGGCGCTGGCGGTGGTCGAGGGCCGGACCGTCCCCGAGGGTGAGGTGACCGACCGGGCGGTGCGGTTCGACCTCACCGTCGTACCGGACGACGGGCCCGCGTTCCGGGTGGAGTTCACCCAGGACGTCAACGTCGCCGACCTCCCCGACTACGTGCCGCGCACCGTCCTGGTGGTCCGCTACCCGCCGGACCGGCCGACGGACGTGCGGATCGTGAAGCGGCCGACGCCGGAGTGGGAGGAGCGGGCGGCCGGGGCCCGACTCGACTCCGCACCCGAGGCGACCAGGCTGAGCGAGCCTCCCGAGAGCCGTGCCATCGGCTTCCTCGGGCTCCTCGGCCTGCTGCTCGCCGCCGCGGCCGTCGTATTCCTGTTCCGCGCGGACCTGTTCGAGCAGCAGCCCGCCGACCCGCCGTCCTCCTCGGCGGCCCCCTCGGTCTCCTCCTCGGTCTCCTCCTCGGGGTCGACCGAGGTGGTGACCGGCGGGTCCGGCACCGTCGTGCTCGGCGCCGGCCAGTCCTTCCTCGACGACGGCGAGTTGGGCCGGTCGATCGACTCCGTGACCCGGAACGGCGAGTACGGCCCGGTGACCACCCTCCAGGTGACGGACAACCTGCTGGCGGTGACGTTCTCCTCGGCCGGCACGAAGGCCCGCGAGTTCGATCCGAAGTCGCTGCCCTACGAGCGGTTCCCCGCCCTGGTCGAGGAGGCCAGGACCACCCTCGGCGTCCACGCCCCGCAGGCCTGGAGCATCACCGTCCTCCGCACCGACGGCCCTGTCACCATCACGGTCAGCGTGACCGGGCCCGGGGGCGCCGCCGTGCTGGAGGCGGACGGGCAGGGCCGGGTGCTGCGGCGCACCTCGGCGCACTGAACCACGGACAGGAACGGGACCCACATGGACTGGCACGGAGTTCTGGCGCTGTGGTGCGGGGTGTTCGGCCTCGTCGCGCTGGTCGGGTACGGGCGGTCGCTGGCCGGCCTGACCCGGGCGCAGCGGACGGTACGGACGACGGGGCGGATCGAACGGGTGCGGGAGCCGCGGAACGGGAGCTCGCAGAAGGACGGGATAGCGGTGGTCGTCCGCTTCCGGGATCCCTCCACCGGCGAGGAGTTCGTCGTCACGAACGACACCGGGACCGGCGACCGGATCACCACGGCCTGGGTCGGCCGGGAGGTCGGGGTCCGCTACCCGCCGGGGCGACCGCACGCCTACCGGTTCACCTCCGACCTCCAGGACGGCGATCGCGGGCTCGGCCTGCCGCACTCCGCGGTGCTGCTGATCTACGTCGGGCTGGTGGTCGTCGCCTCGATCGACTGGGGCTGGCCGTGGGCCCTGGTCGCGGTCTGCGGGCCGCTCACCGTCCTCACCGCCCTCCACCTGCCCGGGGAGCGGCGGCGCATGAGGAGCCGTCTCGCCGAGCTGGACGCCATGGCGTCAGCGACGGGCCGCGTCATCGCCGTCCTCAGGACCGTCGAGACCGACGCGGACGGCGACCTCCGCACCAGCCGGACGCCCGTCTACTCCTTCACCACCCACGAGGGGACGGCCGTCACCGGCTACGAGCCCTCCGGCCTGCCCGACACCACCGCCGCGTACGGCCAGGAGGTCGTGATCCACTACGCGCCGGACGACCCGGCCGACTTCACACCGGCCCTCGCCGCCACCCGCGGGTCCGTGGAGGCCAACCTCGGCTGCGCGGTCCTGGCCCTCGTCGTCCTGGCCGCGGCGGCGGTCGCGGGAGTGGTCCTGCTCTCCCGGTAGCCCGGTAGCCCGGTAGCCCGGTAGCGCCCGCCCCCGTCGCCCCCCGTCGCCCCCGGAGTGGGAAGTCGGCCCGGCCGACTTCCCAC
>NZ_JBHVET010000075.1:0-18249 GCF_042802135.1 Kitasatospora sp. NPDC057512 | reverse complement strand
GGTTAATTGATCACGTTGACGCTCGGCTGGGTTATCCCAGCCGAGCGTCTTGCGTGGGCGGCCGTTGAGCTCCTGGGCGACGTACGGCTCCCCGGGTTCCTCGCGGCCGATGACGATCCCGTTCAGGAGGACTTCGTCCAGCAGCGTCTGCGGCCGGGCGAACCGCCCGGCTCTGCACTGCGTCCGGTTGCACCGGCCAGCCCTGGAACCGGGGCCTCGGTGCCTGCCGGGCCGCACTCGCCGTCGTCCGTGCCCACAGCGTCGGAGCGATCCCCCTACGGCCAGCCGGCACAGCCCTGCCTCCTGCAGGGGCAGCGTGAGCAGCACAGGCGATGGCGCCAACCGACGGGTACCTCGTGTCCGATTGATTCGTGCCGATGTCGGCGTTCACCGGACACGGCACCACCGGATCGGCGATCCTTTCGCGCAAGCCGGACACGGAGGACAGGCCCGGCGAAGCCCTACCGGAAGGTTCGGAAGTGAGTGAGAGCGGGGCGACGGCGGAGCAGCCGGGTGTCACCTTCAAGGTGCCGCACGACCTGGCCGCCGAGCAGATCGTCCTCGGCGCGATGATGCGCTCGAAGGACTTC
The DNA here is from genome assembly GCF_042802135.1 of Kitasatospora sp. NPDC057512. Taxonomy (NCBI): domain Bacteria; kingdom Bacillati; phylum Actinomycetota; class Actinomycetes; order Kitasatosporales; family Streptomycetaceae; genus Kitasatospora; species Kitasatospora sp. NPDC057512. The sequence continues at coordinate 17,659 of NZ_JBHVET010000075.1, read as the reverse complement.
ATCGCCGACGTCGTCGAGACGATCCACCCGGCGGACTACTACCGGCCCGCGCACGAGCTGGTCCACGGGGTGATCCTGGACCTGTACGCCCGCGGCGAGCCGGCCGACCCCATCACCACCGCCGCCGAACTCACCAAACGCGGTGAACTGTCCCGCTGCGGAGGCGCCGGCTACCTGCACTCCCTGGTTAACGGCGTCAGGAGCATCGCCGCCGCCGGCCTGATGCTCGAGCACGTACGCGAGACCGCCCTGCGACGGCGGCTCATCGAGGCCGCCCTGCGGATGGACCAGCTCGCGCAGAGCGAAGCCCCGATCGACCACGTCCTCGCGGACTGCATGGCGGAGGTCCTCGCCGTCACCGGCCGGCAGCCGGACGTGGACAGCCTCGCTGACGTCATGGAGGGGGCACTCGACGAGATCGAAGCCATCGGCACCTCCCAGACCTTCCTCGGAGTGCCAACCGGCTTCGAGGACCTGGACGCGCTGACCAACGGCCTGCGCCCCGGGCAGCTCGTCGTGATCGCGTCCCGCCCGGCCATGGGCAAGAGCACCCTGGCTCTGGACATCCTGCGCAGCAGTGCGATCCACCACAAGCTCCCCGCCGTCCTGTTCAGCACCGAGACCGGCCGCAACGAGGTCGCCATGCGGCTGCTCAGCGCCGAGGCCCGGGTGCCGCTCCACCACATGCGTTCGGGCAACATGACCGACGACGGCTGGACCAGGGTGGCCCGGCGCATGCCGGACGTCTCCGAAGCCCCCCTGTTCATCGACGACGCCCCGAAGCTGACCCTCACCGAGATCCGCTCGAAGTGCCGCAGGCTCAAGCAGCGCAACGACATCAAGCTGGCCGTCATCGACTACGTCCAGCTCCTCGACTACGGGCACCGCCGCTTCCAGAGCCGCTACGAGGAGATCAACGAGATCTCCCGGCACCTGAAGATCCTCGCTCGCGAGCTCGAGATCCCGATCGTGGCCCTGTCCCAGCTCAACCGCGGAATCGAGCACCGCACCGACAAGCGCCCACAGCTGTTCGACCTGCGCGACTCCGGGACCCTCGAAGACGACGCCGACCTCGTCATCCTCCTGCACCGGGAAGACGCCTACGAGAAGGAATCCCCCAGGGCCGGCGAGGCCGACCTGATCGTCGCCAAGCACCGCGGAGGCCCCACGGCCACCATCACCGTCGCCTTCCAAGGCCACTACAGCCGATTCGTCGACTTCACCCGGGGCACCCCGGTACCGCACCAGCAGCCGACCGTACCCGAGGACAGCGAGGCGACCACCGTCCCGGAACCCGGGCCACCCGGAGAGTAGGAACCCACCGCCGTGTGGCGGATCATCACCGGGGGACCACCACGCTCACAAATCCCGCTACGACGACGGCCACGACCGTTGCCAGGAGTACGTCTGGCGGGTGCTCAACAGTCTGTTCTGGTGAGCTGCGGGGCGGTGAGCGCCTACAGGATCGGAGGGCGGATGGCTTTCACGGCACGGCACTCACAGTGGGGCCGGATCGACGCGACCATGGCAGACCTGGGCTGTGGACGTGCATGGAATATGGTCCACCGAACCAGGCCACGAACGCCGTTGGCCTGTATGGAGTGCGGGCACGGCCTGCACGCCAAGGTGTCGCCCAGAGGCCTGCGATTCTTCGCCCACGACCCCCAGGCGCCGGAATGCGTCCTGGCCCGCGAGTCGCTCGAACACCATCTGCTGAAGCTCCAGCTCGTCACACTGGTCCGCGAAGCCGGCTGGTACGGCGAACTCGAGGTACGGGCTGACGACGGGTCCTGGCGAGCAGATGTGATGGCCATCTCCCCCGACGGCTCGAAGCGCTTCGCCTGGGAAGCGCAGCTCTCCCCGATCACCGTCGAGCGCATTCGTGAGCGAACGGAGAACCTTCGCCGGGACGGCATCCGCGTCTGCTGGGTTGCCCCCACCGTCCGACCGTGGGTCGGGTGGGTGCCCTCCATCCACGTGGCCACGCCGTCCTGGGAGTCAGACCGGTGGGATGTCGCCTCAGGGATCGCCAGGTTGGACACCAGGCCTCAACCGGAGGGCCAAGCGAGACCGCCGCTCCGGTGGTGGGTACCCGTCGGCGGTGTCACCTTCCGCGACTTCGTGGCCTGGGTTCTCGGCGAGCAGCTAGTCGAACACCGCTTGGTCGAGGGTGCCATTGACCTTCCCCATGCGACAGGCGGGCACTGGCGCGCGTTCTGGACGATGCAGCAGCACATAACCAAGGAAAAGGAACTAGAGGAGGCAGACAGGGAATATGCCGAGCAGGAGGCGAGGCGAATCGGCCTGCTTCATGAGCAGATGATGGCGGACATAAACGAGGCTCTCGAAAAGGAGAAAGTCGAAGCTCTCGAAGCGGCGAGGCAAGAAGCTCGAAAAGCTTACGGAAGTGCGCATTCCGATATCGCCGAGACACGAAAAGAAGCACTTCGGCAAGCGCTCGACCTGTGGGCGGCGACCGAGGGCATACCTCCGGTGCAGCTGGTCTTCGGGGCAGGTGGCGGCGCCCTGTACTGGGCCGGCGGAAGCGCTGTCCTCCTCGACGGACGTCCCTACGGAACCCTCATGCCCGCCGTCAGCCTTCTGGACGATCTGCCTGCGGACAAGAGTATGGTGCTCTTTGCCACCTCCCGCACAGAGGAACGCGACCTCGTTCGGTTCGCTCCGCCGGGCACCAAGGTGGTCCGACTAGCCGGACGAGGCGTCCTGGCCGTCGACGGTTTTGCCGACAATCTAATATCGGGCAAGTTTGTGACGGCCGAGATGGAACAAAGGCAGCGGGACGCCTTCGGCCACAAGCGAAGCCCTCATTCCCGAGACTATCTCCTTGTGTCCGTCACAGTCTCGCTTCGCTACTTCCGAAGTGCCGGAATATCGGACTCCGATTCCCTGCTCAGATTTAGCCGAGAAATGGGAGAGCTTGTTGCCGATGGCTTCCTCGATCAGGAGGCGACGTGCAGCATGATTGTCCATGTGGCATTGAAAATAGGATGGAAGGAGAGATCTTCCGACGGATCCCAAAGCCTGGCAGAGTTCGTGCAGCGTGATGTTGCCGCGACGATAAGGCGGAAGGCGGAAGCAGTGGAGCGCAAGAAGAAGCTGAATCAGCAGGGCGGCACATGATCTGCGGGCGCCTCATCTCCCTAGTAATAGCGGGCGGCGGGGGCGAGGTGGGTGGCGCCGGCGACGACCTGCTGCGTGCCCGATAGGAGGCGGTGCCGCAGCCGAGATGCTCGCGCCGTACGTCTTCCTCTCCAACTTCCCTGATGATTGAGCGAGTTCAAGTCATCAGGGAAGGTCTGTGTGGACGAGTGGCGCGTGGTGTGGGTGCCCGATCCGCAGCGATGGGGGCCACTGCCGGATGAGGGGGCGCTGGGGGTTCGGGACCTGCCGGAAGCGGTGGGCCGGATGGGGTTGTTACCAGGTGATCCGGTGTTCTTGTCCCCTGATTTCACAGTAGACCTGGGGCTCCTGGACTTCGTGAGGTCGAAGGACTTCCGCTGGCTGGAGCGGGAGACAAAGCGGAACTATGCAACGGATATCCGTCTGCTGCTGAGCTTCCTGTCATCGCGCGGCGTCCGGTGGCGTGAGGCGAGCGAACAGGATCTTGCGGACTACCGGACCTGGCGATGCATCGCACTGCAGAACCCGCAGCGGATCGGCGGGACAAAGTGGAACCGCGAAGCGGCCGCGTTCACCAAGTTGTTCAGGTGGGCGAACGTGCTGCCGCTGCCGGTGGATGTGTCGCGGCGGGAGGACCGAGCTGCCCACTCGGTGAGCTCACGGGTGTCCTGGCTGACACCACGAACCTGGGGCCTTTGGTCGGACATCGGGCTTCGGGCCTCCTCCGCACACTGGCGTGCCTCGCTAGCCTTTCCCGCCGTAGCCGAGGTGGTTTCCGCGCTGCCCATGCCGGGGAGCCATACCAGGCCGCCGACGGTGTCGAGGTAGGGGCTGATACATCCGTGCACGTGCACGGCACGCCGCAGGTCGTCCGGTTCCCGTTGCAGCGCACGCAGGCCGGCGCTGATCTCGTTCAACTCGTCCTGAATGCGGGCCAGCGCGGAGCGCAGTTCCTGCAACTGCTCTTTCTGTTTGGCGAGTCGGCGGCGCAGAGCCGATGTGCCGCTGCCGATGACCTGCAGGTCGCCACTGAGGCGGTCCAGGTCCTGGGCGATGGCGGCCATCGTAGCGACGGAACTGTCGCACACCGGGCACTTGCGGGATCAGCTTGTCGGCGGACCTGGCCGCCGCATTGCCCCGGGTCTGGAAGGCGAAGAGCGCGTCGCTCCGGACGCTGGGGCGGGAGTGTTCCGGCAGCGGCATGATGACCGCGTGGTCGGACCCTCCTTCTGCCGCCCCCCAGAGCCCAGCCGACCTCTTGGCCACGCCGGGCGAATCAGTGGCCAGTGCGGCCAGCCGTGACCCATCGAGTGGACCGACAACGACACGGCAAATACGGGGGTTTCGCCCGTCCTGTCTATTCGACGGGATCGGTCGGCGGTGGGACGACCAGGGAGTCGAGGGCCTGTTGGGCCCGGCCGAGGTCGTCCTTGCCCGCGCGGCGTAGCCCGGCCTTGGCGTACTTCTCCACCATGGTGGTGGACTTCCAGTCCTCGGTGATGACCAGGATCTCGGCGGCGCTGTAGCCCTGGGCGGCGAGGTCGGCGGGGACGCCGGCGCGCAGGCCGTGGCTGGTGGCGTTCTTGGCGTCGAAGCCGGGAGTGCGGGTGACCATGCGCTTGAAGGCGCGGTTCACCGAGTGGCCGGTCATGCCGGTTCCGGAGGCGGGGACGGGCATCAGCCGGCCCCACCGGGTGATGCCGCGCAGCAGCGGCAACTGCGGTTCTGCCTGGCCGAGTTCGGCGAGCAGTGAGATGTAGGTGCGGACGACGGTGATTGCTACCGGGTCGCGGACGATGTACTCGCGGCCGGTGGACCAGTGGTCGTTCTTCGACGTGCGCTTGCCGACGACCATCTGCTCGGTGCCGTCCTCCAGGCGCTCGAAGACGACGGAGTCGATACGGTAGGCAGCCTGCTCGGAGCGCCGGGCACGGGTGCGGTAGCCGAGGTGCAGGATGGTCAGGTCGCGCCAGCGGGCGAGCGGGATCTCGGCGGTCGTGCCCTGCTGGAGGTGGGCGATGCGGGCGGCGTCGACGGGCGGGCTCGACCTCGGGGTGCGGCGGGCGTGGGCGTGCTCGGCGGCCTGCTTGCGGATCAGTTCGGCGGTCGCCTTCTTCGGGGGCCAGTTCTCGTACCCCGCACGGGCGTTGGCGTCGCGGATGGCGGCCATCGCCAGGCGCAGCGAGCTGACGGGCGCGCCCGTGCCGTCGCGTCCGCCGCGGCGGCGGAGGTGGGAGACGTAGGAGACCATGTTCGCCTCGCTGGTGCGCGGCCCGGGGTGGCGGCCGTTGTCAGCGCACCAGCGGGCGAAGTAGCGCCACTGCTCGGCGTAGGTCTGGCTGGTGCGCGCCGGCCGGGCGGAGGCGAGGTCGTCGGCCGCGTCCTCGGTCAGCGTCTCGTTGGGGTCGACCCCGGCGAACGCGAACTGCACGAGGGCCTGACCGTCGTCCACCAGCTCGCCGATCACCACCTCGGTGGAGCGTTCCACCAGGGCCGGCAGGTCGTCCGACGCCTCGGCATCCACGGCGCTCTCCTTCCGGCACGGCCGGCTGATGATCCGTCCGGGACAGCCTATCTGTACCAGCCCCTGTGTTGCGTCCTCTAAATCCAGTTAGAGGACGCAACACGTTTCTTGGTACATAATCCGAGCCGGATGCCGGCCTCGCGTCTGTGACACGTTTGTCGAGGTTATTTGTGTTCAGTGCCTCAAGCTGCCAAGGTGTCCGTCATGAAGATCACGATCACCGTGGAGAATCCGACCCCCGAGGTGCTCGAGAAGCTGCTCGCCCTCGCCGCCACGCCGACGGCGGTCGTGACCGCGGTGCCCGACGACCGCTGGACCCCGGAGCGGGCCCGCTCGTACTACGACCGCCTCCCGCCCCGCGCGCAGCAGATCCTGCTCCAGGTTGTCGAGGGCCAAGGCGAGTGCGCCGCCGAGGAGTTGAAGGCGAACGGCCGGAGCCTGCGGGGCTCCACCGGCGCCTTCCGCCGCGTGCTCTCCGAGGGCAAGCGGACCGGCCTCTGGCCGGACGCGCTTCCGGTACCGCTGGTCTCCCACATCGTCGGCGGGCAGCTTAAGAAGCTCGAGATGCCGGGGCGCGGCACAGGACAGTACGTGCTCCCGGCCTTCGAGGACGGCCTGCGTGATCTGCGGACTGACGGCTGATAAGGGTCACCGTCGGCTACCTCTGGATCGGACCGGACACGAGCGACAGCGCCGGTGCCTGGTGGATCTGGGACATCGTGATCGACACCGACAAACGGGGTCGGGGCTTCGGGCGAAGGGTCGTGGTCCTCGGCGAGGGATACGCCCGGGCCAGGGTGCGCATGCCCTTGGTCTCAACGTCTTGGCCGACGCGCGGAGGCAACCGCCCGAGGCTGCGCCGCCCAGCACCGAAGGGCACTGTCAGCGGCGGGTGGCAGCATCGGGCGCATGACGATGACGGTACCGTTCGACTGGCCGCCGTTCCTGCTCCGGTGGAGCGCGGAGTGGTCGGACTCCCTGCCCTGCGGTGAGACGCGGAGCGATGAGGACGAAGCCGCCCGGCGCAGCCGGTGGTTGGGGTTCCCGCCCGCGTCCGAGGAGCGGATAGCGGCTATGGAGGAGCGCCTCGGACGTCGGATGCCCCCGTCGTACCGGGGGTTCCTCAAGGCCAGCGACGGGTGGCAGCACGCCGGCGGGTCCGTCCGGCTGTTGGCGGGGACCGCGGACGCACGCTGGCACGACAACGGGTCCAGGCTCGCGGAGGTGTTCGAGGAGTACCTGGACGACGGTGCCGGACACGCCGAACGGCGCGATGCGGGCATCTGGCGGCGCGGGCTCCAGCTCGATGTCGAGTCCGACGCCGCCTATGTCCTCCTTGATCCCGAGGACACGGATGAGGACGGCGAGTGGGCCGTGTACACGTGGGCCGGCTGGCGGGCCGAGCCACCCGAGCGGCACGCCAACTTCGCCGAGTTCATGCGGGGCATGCACCGGGAGTTCCACCGGCTGCGGGCACGCCCGGCCGACGGGGAGCCGGAGTTCGCCAATGACACGACGCGAGAGCTGGACGCCCTGGTGCAGCAGGCACGACTGGAGGCGCTGCGCGGCGACTGGGAAGGGGCCCGGCAAGCCCTGGACGAGGCGAGGGAGTACGGCAGGCCGCGGGCCGCCGGGCTGGGAGACCAGCTACGCCGCCTGCTCGGACAGACCTACATGGTGTACTTCGAGGACGTGGTGACCGACCCGCAGTACGCGCCCGAGCTGCTGCCGGCGCTGGTCGCCGAGCACGCGGCGCACGCGTACCGGGACGACTCCATGCTGATGTTCCCCCTGCGGGGAGCCAGTGACGACGTGGTGTCGCTGGCCCACGCCACGCTGGAGCGGGTACGCGGCGGCACGTACCGGTACACGGCCGCCGGCCCGTTCGGGGAGGCGGTCGAACGGGCCCGGGAGCTGGCGTGGCGTGGCGACACCGACGGGGCATGGCGGACGCTGGTGGACGCCCTGCCGGCATGGCAGCCGCTGGGACCCGACCACCTCGCACCGGTGGGGTGGGTGGCCGACCCCCTACTCGGCCCCCTACTGACCCCGGAACGGGGCCGCGAACTGCTGTCCACCCCCAGGGCCGGACAGACGGGCAGGACCCGAGCCTGACGTCCGGCCTCGACCCGACGACCTGGCCTGGCTCGCGGACCCCGACTCCGACTCCCGCCTCACGTCCTACCGGTTCGTCCTGGTCGAAGGCGTCGACCCGCAGGACCTGCCTGGTCGCCTCGCGGACGGGACCGAGGAAGCACTGGCAGCACCCATGACCTCCGACGAAGCACGCCGCAGGCACAGGCACTCCTCCCCCTACGACGACAGGGCCCTCATGGCAGTCGGCCGGGCTGGCGCCCGCTGGAGCTTCGCTTCGACGGCGCCCCCGCTCCCTTCGACCTCCAGCGATTCGTCTCCTCGGCTGTGGCCGCCAGCGCGGGCACCCGCGCGGTGGTCGTGTGGACCGGGCTGACATCTCGCGCTCGCAAACACGGAGAAGTTGAATGCCGGAAGCACCGCGTGGGCGGAGCGAACCTCCATCCGCAGCGCGGTCGATATCCGCCGTCCGGACGCCACCGCGTCGAGTGCGCCCTGCGCTTCTCTGGTGAGCCTGCGCGCGGCCGGCCCTCCGGGTGTCGTGGTCGCCAACCGCCACCAGTGTCCCAGGCGTTGCCGCACCGAGGCTGCTTCCGTTCCCGACACGTCACCCTCCTCCGACACGGACCCCGGGTAGGCAGCGCGATCACACCGGCAGGTGCCAGCCGGGTCCGTCCTCGTCGCCGAGCCACACCCGCTGACCGTCGCCGGTGACGGTGATACCGAACCGCTCCTGGTGCGGTGCGCCCGCCGCCTGCCAGGTCTCGACCGCGTCCTCGACCTGGTCCCACAGGCGCAGCGGGCCGCGCTGGGTGACGGTCCATCCGCCGTGGCCATCGGGTTGGGTGCGGGCTTGGGAGCCGGTGGCGTGGTCGATGAGGATCTGCTGGTCGCCGGCGTCGATGCGTTCGGCGGAGGGGGCGGCGAGTTGGGCGACCCAGGTGCCGGTCCAGGTGGTGATGGTGGCGGGGTCGACGCGAGTGGGGCGTTGGTCGCCGGGCAGCAGGGTGGGGTTCTGGCGCGGGAGGCGGTCGTGGGGGCGGGCGATCATGAAGCTGGTCCAGCCGGGCAGGAAGCGGCCGGTTGCCTCGCCGGGGTCGGTGACGGTCAGCAGGGCGAGGGCGTAGCCGTACTGCCAGCCGGAGAAGGTGACGAGGATCTTTCCGCCGGGCCTGACCTGGTGCAGCCAGGGGTAGGGCAGGGTGCGCACCGCGCAGGTGGCGATGAGCCGGTCGTACGGCGCCAGCGGCTTGTGGCCGGCGAGACCGTCGCCGACGACCAGGTGCGGGGTGTAGCCGGCGGCTTTGAGGGAGGTGGCGGCGCGTTCGGCGAGGCTGGGGTCGACTTCGATGCTGACGATGTTCTCCTCGCCGAGCCGGTGGGCGCCGAGCGCGGTGGAGTAGCCGGTGCCGGTGCCGATCTCCAGGATGCGGTGGCCGTCGTGCACGTCGAGTTGCTGCCACATGCGCAGGGCCAGGGAGGGCAGGGTGGACGAGGAGGACGGGGATCCGGCGACCGGTTGGTCGGTGTCGGCGGGGTGGACGCGGCCGTCGAGCTGGGTGACGAGGGTCTGGTTGGTGTAGACGGCCTTCAGCCAGCCGTCGCCGTTCTCGCGGACCGGTTCCCAGGAGGTGGGGAAGGAACCGGGGACTTCGCGGAAGTAGTCGCCGACGAAGGCCTCGCGCGGTACGGCCGTCGCGGCGGCGCGCCAGAGCGGGTCGGTGAGGCCTTCGTCGGCGGTGAGCTGCCGGACGAGGGCTGCGCGCAGGTCCGCGGCGGCTGCGGTGGTGGTCATGCGGCAGGGCCCTTCTGGAGCTGGTCGGCTATCGCCGTGGCGATGGCACCGGTGGTCGGAGGCGGGAAGAACGCCCACTGCCCGTTGCTGTTGCATTCGAGGAAGTGCCAGCGGCCGTCGGTGGTGACGGCGAAGTCGAAGGCGCCGTAGACGAGCCGGAAGTGCTCCAGGTAGCGGGCCACGGACCGGCGCACGGGGGGTGGGACGTCGATCGGGGTGTGGGTGACCAGGTCCTGGCGGCGGCGCCAGTCCAGGTCGGGGCTGTTGATGCGGACGGCGAAGAGCTCGCGGCCCACCGCGGTCAGCCGTACGTCGTGGTCCTTGGCCAGGCGTGCCTGGAACAGGTGCGGGCAGGCGGCGACGGCGTCGGTGATCTCGTCCGGGGAGACCTCGGCGACCCAGGCCTGCACCGGCCGGCCGTCCTCATCCGTGTAGGGGGAGTTCCACAATGGCTTGTAGACCGCCCCGCCGGGCTGCTCGGCGCAGAAGGCGCGCGCCTGCTCGGGATCGGTGGTGACGATCGTGTCGGGGACGGCGAAGCCGGCCGCGAGCGCGGCGTCGAGCTGGGCGGGCTTGTGCTCGGCGGCCCGGATCCGCCAGGGGTGGTTCACGTAGCGGGCGCCGGGCAGCGAGGCGAGGACGCCACCGACTCCCCACTGGGCCTGGGCGCGGGCGAAGTCGGCGTCCTGTCCGTCCATACCGGCCGGTGTGGCCCAGCCCGAGGGGCGCCGGTACCAGACCGCGCGGACCCGGTCGAGGTCGAGGGCGCGGCTGGCGGTGGCGAGGGTGCCGCGTCGGCCGGCCGCGCTGTAGCGGGCGGTCAGCACGGCGCCCTGGTGGAGGTCGGCGCCGGGATCCGCGCGCACGACCGGCACCTGCCGCTCGGCCAGGATCCGTAGCACGATGTCGGCCGTCGGGTCGTAGGCGCAGGTCAGCACCAGGACCGCCGCCTGCCGGTCACCCGCCACGGTTCAGCTCTGGTCCTGGTCGTTGGACGTCACGGTGTCGACGTCGGTCGGCTGGGCCTGGCCACCGCTCTGCCCGTCCCCGCCACCGCCGCCGGTGCTCGTCGGGCCGGTCTGGTCCGTGCTGGTCCCGTGCTTGCCCAGCTCGACGGTGCGGCCCTGCTCGTCGTGGAAGACCGCGACCTGGGTGTCCGGGTCGATGACCGGTGTCAGGGCGGGCCAGGGCGGCGTGTCGGAGTACGGGCGCATCCGGGTGGTGCCCCACGGGGCGGTGACGGCGTTCGGCATCCTGATCTCTCCTGCACCTGATACGTGACGCTGGCGATGCGAGCGGTGACCATTGGTCATCATGCCGGTCGGCGGGACCCGCTGGGTGGCGTTTTGCCGAACTGCCCTTCAGAGACGCCCCGGGCACGCCCCTGGGGGCGGCGATGGGCAGAGGGCGAGGACGGGTGTGCCAAGGAATTCGAGCGGCCGACCGCTACGCGGCCGGCCAGCCGTGGTGCGCCAGGCCGCCGGGGTCGGTGAGGGTGCCGTGGATTCCGGCGGCGGGGTAGGGGATGAGGTCGTCGGGCAGGTCGTCCTCGGTGAACCAGCGCAGGTCCAGGCACTTCTCGGGTTCGCGGTTGACCGGCTCCCCTTCCCACTCGGTGGCGAGGTAGAACAGGCCGAGGCGCAGGGTCGCCGGGTCCTGGTGGTGCCGGCGGCGCGGCGGGGGCGGAGGTCGGTGTCGAGCTGGTGGAGGCGGTCGGCGGCGACGGCCAGGGCGAGGGCGCGGCCGCGCATCGTCGCGGCGGCGGCGCGTACGGCCTGGCCGTAGGGGGTGGCGGAGGGACCGGTGGCGGTGTGGACAGTGTGTCCGGCCTCCCGCAGGGCGCGGGCGGTGGCGGCGACGGCGGTGGACTTGCCCAGGCCGCTGGGCCCGTCCACGGTTGAGCAGCAGGCCGTTCACGCGGTCACCTCCCGGCGGGCCGTGGTGGTGCGCCCCACTACGTGCGAAGACGGTGTCGCCGAGTTTCAGCAGCACCTGGATGCTTGACTCTGGACGGTTGTCGGATACTGCCCGCGCGGGGGTGGACGCCGCGTCCGGGTGCGTGCCGCGTACGGTCAGCTCATGCACGAACAGCGAGACCAGGGGCAGGTCGACGGCGAGGAGAACCGCGGGCACACCGCGCCTGCCGATGTCACCGATGCGAGCGCCAAGGCCGAAGCGGTGGTATTCGTCTGCGCGACGTGTGGTGTCCCACTGACGGGGCCGCTCACACGGCTGCCAGCGGTTCCCGAGGCACCGTTTTACGCGTGGTGGGACGCCGACGAACCCGGTCCATCGCCGGCGACCGTGCCGTCAGGCCACTATGCGGTCGAGACCGAGCCGTACGGCGCGCCCCTGGTCGTCGCCGACGTGCCCGGCCCAGTAATGCCGCGCCACGGCGTCCACTACAACGCGGACGGCAAGCCGCTGGTGTCGAAGGGCCCCCGAGGCAACTTCGTCATCAACCCGGACGACGCCCGCGGCCTCGAATTGCGGCACGCGTCCGCCGCCTGCTGCGGAGCGACCCCGAACGGCGGCATGAACCAGCGGTGCGCCTGTGGAACCCTTGTGGCGACCCTTTGCTCCGACTGCTGCCTGCCGTACGAACTTCACCTGTCAGCCGACCACGTCCGCGCCGTTCACACCTGAGGCCGACCCCCGCCTCTGCGCGGCCATCGTCGACCGCCCCACCTTCAACAGCACCGTCATCGAGACCGGCACCGACTCCTACCGCCTCGCCAGCACCCGCGCCCGAGCCGAACAGCAGCAGGCGGTCGGCTAACCCCGCTCCCACCTGGTCAGGCCCCCGGCCCACCTTGACGGACGTGTGCGGCAGGATGACGCCATGCCCCAGCAGACATTGCCCCCGTCGGATCTGTCGGTGAGCGGCATCGTGGACCGCTGGCAGACCTGCATGGACATCGCGACCGAGAACGACGGTCTGACCACCCGCCCCTGGGACGACGAACCCTGGTGGCACCCGCTCTGGGTACCCTGGGCCGAGAGCGCCGACGGCGGGGCACAGGTGATCGACCAGCGTCCCGGCCCGGACGAGGGGCGACTCGGCTGGGCCGGCCACGGCGGCGGGGGCGACTTCACCGACTCCTGGCCCGGCCTGGCAGGACTGCTTCACGCCGTCGCGCGAGCGTTCCACAGCGGTGGAGGCGTCCGCGGACTGCACCCTTACCTCACGGCACAGGGCGAGCTGTGGTGGGACGAGGAGAACTGCCACGAGCTGGAAGGTCAGCCGCTGACACCCGCCCCGATCGGGCTGTCCTGACTGTTAGCCACAGACTCGAACCCACCCCCACTGCTCTTACTTCTCACCAACAATCGCTCTTCGTTCTCACCTACGCAGCCAAGCCGAGGATGAAGTAGCCCTTCACGCCGATGCCCTTCTCCAGCAGGCGGCGGGCGACGGTGAGGGTCATTGCGGGGGTGATCCGCTTGTCCATGGCCTCCAGGACCCGGGCGGAGCCGGATTCGATGCCGAGTGCGACCTCGCGGAGTCCGTTGGCGCGCAGCCGTTCCAGGACGGTGTCGCTTTCGCGGTCGAGGACGTTGATGCGGCCGGTGGCGTCCCACACGTACCTCTCGCCGACGCGTTCGGTGGCGAAGGCGTCCAGGGCGGGGTGGATGACGCGGCGGGCGCCGAGGAAGAGGTCGTCCACCGCGCGGAAGGCGGTGCAGCCGAGGTCGGCGTGGAGCCGGTGCATCTCGGCGACGATGTTCTCGGGGGTGCGGGTGCGGATGCTGACCTCGGGGTTCATGGAGGCGGCGGCGCCGCAGAACCCGCATTCGTAGGGGCAGCCGCGCGAGCACACCAGGTTGGCCTCGATGCGGCCGTCGGCCGCCCGGTGCGGGTCCTGGGTGAGGAAGCGGCGGTCGAGGGTGAGAGCGTTGATGTCGGGGGCGAGCCAGCGGGCGGTGTCGCCGCGTTGCGGGATACCGCAGGCGATGGTGCCGAGCAGGCGGTCGCGCCACATCACCTTCGGCAGTTCGCGGCGCCGGTAGACATCCCCGAGCAGGGCGGTGACCCGGGTCTCGCCCTCGCCGATCACCAGGGCCTCCAGGCGGGCGAAGCGCGGGTCGTCCAGGACGCGCCGCGGGTCGGCCTTGGCGTGGTGGCCGCCGGCCATCAGCGCGATCGCCGGGTCCAGGGCGGCGGCGATCCGCGCCGTCAGTTCGTAGGTCGGGGCGAGGAGGTTGAACGCGGCCCAGCGCGGCCGCAGCGCGTTGACGGTGTCGATCGTGCGCCGGACGCCGAGTCCGTGGGCCTCGGCATCCAGGATCCCGACGTTGAAGCCGTGCGCGGCGGCGTGGGTGGCGATGTAGCCCATGCCGAGGACCGGCAGTGTGTAGTCGTTGACGCGCGGGCGCAGGCCGTAGTCGCGCAGCGGGGCGTTGACGAACAGGCAGTCGAGGGAGCGGTGCGGGTCGGCTCCGGCGACCAGGTCACGGGCGGTGCGGGTCTGTTCCTCCGAGCTGGTCGGTGCGGGCATGGGCCCCCCAGGTGAGTGTCGACAGGGTGAGGGTGTGCAGGTGGCGCGGCTCGTGGCCGGCCAGGCGGTGCCAGTGCGCGCCGAACAGGGCCTCGGTCCTCTTCGGCTTGTCGGCGGCGGGCCAGGGGTGGTCGGGGGCGATGCGGGCGGCCCAGGTGCGGACCGCGAGGTCGGCGTGCGGGTACACGGAGAAGTCGCCGGTGAAGTCGGCGGCGGCCGCGGCCGCCGTCCAGGGCCCGATCCGCGGCACGGTGACGAGCGCGGCGGCCAGGGCCGGGGCGTCCAGCTGCTCCCAGCGGGTGCGGTGCTCCTGGTAGGCGCCGGCGGCCGCGCGCAGGGCGGTGCGGTGGAACGTGGTGCCGACGGCGGCGAACTGTTCGTCGGTCAGGGCGAGGACGGTTTCGGGCGTCGGTGCGGTGTGGAGGGTGGGGTCGGTGCCCGGCAGTTCGGTGCCGTGGGTCGCGCACCAGCCGCGGTAGAGGCGGCTGGCCTGGTCGGCGCGGACGACCTGGCGCAGGACAGCGGTGGTGATCGCGTCCCACAGCCACGGGTTGGCCACGCGCACGCTCGGCCCGAGGCTGCGCAGGCCGGTGAGGAGGGCGGCCGGGACGGTGCCGGGCAGTGACGCCGGGTCGGTGGTGACGAGGGTGGGCTTGGTGTCCTCCGTGCCGTCCACGCAGGCCAGGTCGAGGCCGTCGGGGGTGAGGGTGGCCAGCCAGCGGCCGTCGGCGGTGCGCAGGGGGCGCTGCCGGTGGCCGGTGGCGGGGTTCTCCTGCCAGGCGGGATGGTCGGTCGTCAGGACGGTGTGCACGGGACGCTCCTTGCCTCGGGTGCCGAAGTGGCCGCCCCAGCTTGCCAACTCCGGGCGGGTGCCGGGGCCGGTTCGGCCGGGAATGGTGGCCCGGGGTGCCGGGCCGGGTGCCGTTCAGAGGCGCCCGGGCAGGAGGTCGATCACGCCGGTGGCGGCGAGGCTTCGGTAGAGCGCCTGGTGCTCGGCGTCGGTCATCCGGCGTGAGTGCACCGGCGCCTCGCCGCCGACGGGCACGGTCCAGGCGGCGACCAACGGGATCAGGTCGGTGGCGGGATGGGCGGCGGTGTACGGGCCGCGCAGGACGAGGGTGGTGGTGCCGGGCAGCACGACGGCCCGGTGCGCGAGCGTGGGCGCCAGGGTGTAGGCACTGCCGGGGAGCTCGGTGGTCGTGACGGCCGGGCGCAGGCCGCGGGAGCTGAACGGTCCGCCGGCGCAGCCGCCGGCGCGGCCGTCGGTGCGCAGGAAGACGGTGTGGAGGCAGCCGCCGGTCAGGACCCGGGCGGCGAACGGGTAGGCGTGGTCGTGCGGCAGCAGCTGGTTGCCGGGGCGCGGGTTGGCGTTGAGGCGGATCTCGTACCCGAGGTCGTCCGCCTTCGACAGGACGAGCCGGTCCAGTGGCGGGGTGGTGCGGGAGGCCTCGTACCGTTCGGGGGAGAGGACGGTGGTGGTGACCAGGTAGGACAGGCGGCCGCGGTCGGCGGCGAGGCGGTGGAGGACGCCGGACTGGGCGTGGATCCGCGGCAGGTCGGCGGTGCGCAGATCGGGGACGTTCTCCAGGCCGGGCCCGGCGGTCCGCCCCGCACCGGTCGGGCGGCTTCTGGTCAGACGGGTACGGGCGTCGTCGGCGGCGGCCCGGTACTCGCCGGGGTTCAGCTGTACGGTGCCCGGAACGTCGACCGGGACGTGGGACGCGACGAGCTGCGCACTGTCGGGGCAGCCCGTGAGCCGGACCGTGGCACCGGTGTGGAGGAGGCAGAGCTGGCCGGCGTCCAGGGTGCGCAGGTACTGCGGCCGGTCGTGGTCGACGTCGTCCCGGTCGCGGTAGAGGGCGAGGTCCAGGACGCCGACGAGCGGGAGGACGGTGGCGGCTCGGTCGGCGAGCAGGGGCTCGGCGGCGGCAGTGCCGTCGGGCAGGCGCAGGTGGATCGCCGGGTGGCCGTCGCGGGGCGCGGCGAGCAGGAGCATGGTGTGGCCGGGGGCGGTGTGGGAGCCGGCGGCGAGGGCAAGGGGGTCGGCTTGGTCGAGCAGGTGCAGGGCCAGCTCGGTGGCGGGGGCGAGCCAGGCGTCGGTGACCAGGCGCTCGGGGCGGTCGGTCAGGGTGTTCGGGTCCAGGTCGGCCAAGCCGGCCAGGCTGGCGAGGTTGGCCAGGTTGGCGAGGTCGGTGCTCTGCGACGGGGCCATGGGCATGGTGGTGGTGTCCTCGTGTTCAGTGGGTGGCCGGCCGATGGGGGCGCTGCCCGGCGGGTTCGGGCTCAGGCTCGGGCAGGACAGCCCGGGCGCGTTCGCGGGCGGTGCCCCGGCGTTCGGGCAGGGCATTGACGGCGGCCGCGACCTCGATCGCGTTCAGGTCGGTGACCAGGTGACTCAAGGCCAGGGCCTCGGGTTCGGTGATCTCCTCGGTGATGTGGTGGCCGCATCGCACGACCCGGGGCTTGTGGACTTTCGGCAGCGGGAGGGTGTTCGCGCGGGCGGCCGTCATCGCGGTCCCCAGTTCCACGGGACGGGGTGTGCGCCGCGCAGGCACGCGAGGCGGTGGGCGGCCTGCCGGCGGGCGCCGGGGTCGAGCCGGGCGCGGCGGACCGTGTCCATGACCGCAGTAAGGACGACGGTGTCGCGTACGGTCTGGTAGCCGGACCAGGCGCCGATGTAGGGGTGGGCCACGGCGTGGTCTTCGCGTTCGTAGGAGAGGTAGGTGTCGGCGTAGGTCCGGTGGTCCTGACGCGGGCCGGTGAGCAGTTCGGAGCGCCAGCGGGCGGCGACGAGGTCCCACTCGCGGTGGCCGCGGGTCAGCGGGCGGCGCAGGAGGAGTCCGACGTGGGTGCCGTCGTCGTGGACGGGGACCATGTCGAGGGCGCCGAGGACGACGGTGTCCGGGGTCGGCCAGTCGAGGTAGTCCCACTCCTCGCGCAGCTGGGCCGCGCGTTCGCGCAGGAACCGGCGGGCGGTCTCGTCCAGCGGGGTGTCGTCCAGGCCGTCCAGCAGGGAGGCGAACGGGTCGTGCTCCCGCAGCCAGGACGCCGTCCCGGGGTCGATGCGGTGGGTGAGGGCGGTCACCCACGCGGACAGGGACGTGTCGCTGCTCGGCCTCCCGGGGTTCTGCCAGAAGGTCACGGCCCGGCCGTCGGCGGCCGCGCGGACCTCGGTGTAGTAGGGGCAGACGACGGGCAGCCGGTGCTGCCGGAGGAACTGCGCACCTCTGACCAGGGCCCAGGCTTCGTCCAGGTCGGGGTGGACGACGGCGAGTGCACGGGAGTCGGGCAGCGACCACAGGTGGTTCGGGCTGTCGCTGACCAGCTCGGCCTTCGCGGGGTCGTCGCCGGTGGCCACGCAGGCCTGCGTCAGGGCCTCGTAGGAGGCCGCGATGTCCAGTCTGCGGGCGGGGCTGACGGTCTTGAGCAGCGTCTTGGTGCGCGTTCCGACGCTCACGGCACAGTCCTCGGGTAAGGAGTGGACGGATGGATGGGAGGGGAATCTGCCCGGGGCGGCCCCAACCTCACGGGGTGTCCCGGACCGATTGGCCCGGTGCCCGATGGCATCTCTCGGGTGTGCGCGGCTCCGGGTGCGCCGTTGCGGGA
>NZ_JBHVET010000074.1:0-18528 GCF_042802135.1 Kitasatospora sp. NPDC057512 | reverse complement strand
GGGACGACGGCCCGAGGCCCGGCGGCCTGGTTCCACGGCTTGCGCCGCGTCGTGGCTCAGAGCGCCGAGAGCTCCTCGACCAGGTCGTCCAGCCCCAGCGAGCCCTGCGAGAGCGCCGCCATGTGCCAGGCCTTGAGGTCGAACTCCTCGCCGCGCGCCTCGTGCGCCGCCTTCGCCGCCGCCCGTCCGCGCAGCCAGGCGCGCTCGCCGAGCTTGTAGCCGATCGCCTGGCCGGGCAGGCCCAGGTAGCGGACCAGCTCGCTGTCCAGGAAGTCGGCGGACAGGCCGCAGTACAGGCCGAAGAACTCCCGGGCGTGCTCCGGGGCGACCGGCTCGCCCGGCCGGTACGGGGAGTCCGCCGGGAAGTCCAGGCCCACGTGCATGCCGATGTCGACGATCACCCGCAGCGCGCGCATCATCTGCGCGTTGAGGTAGCCCAGGCGGTGGCCCGGGTCGGTGAGGTAGCCGAGCTCGTCCATCAGGCGCTCGGCGTACAGCGCCCAGCCCTCCAGGTTGGCGCTCACCCCGCCGAGACTCACCTGGTAGGTGGAGAGCCGGTCGGCGACGTAGTTCCACTGCGCGAGCTGGAGGTGGTGGCCCGGGACGCCCTCGTGGTACCAGGTGGAGACCAGGTCCCAGACCGGGAAGCGGTCCCGGCCGACCAGCGGCAGCCAGGTCCGCCCGGGGCGGCTGAAGTCCAGCGAGGGCGCGGTGTAGTACGGCGCGGCGGCGCTGCCGGCCGGGGCGATCCTCGACTCGACCCGGGTGACCGGCTCGGCCAGGTCGAAGTGGGTGCCCTGGAGGTCCCGGACGGCCTGGTCCATCAGGCCCTGGAGGTACTCCCGGGCGGCCTCGGCGCCCTCGATCGCCGGGCCGTCCGACTCCAGCCAGCGCATCGCGGCCAGCGGGCCCGCGCCCGGCAGGACCTTCTCGGCCTCGGTCTCCATCTGCGCCAGCAGGTCGTGGAACTCGCTCCAGGCCCAGGCGTAGGCCTCGTCCAGGTCCAGGTCGGCACCGGTCCAGTAGCGCACCCAGCGGACGTAGCGCTCCCGGCCCGCGGTGTCCGGGGCGCCGGCCGCGGCCGGGCCGTACACGTCGCGCAGCCAGTCGCGCAGCTCCGCCAGCGCCTCGGCGGCGGCCACCGCGTGCTTCGACAGCTCGGGGTGCAGGCCCTCCGGCGCACCCTGGACGAAGGTGCCGAACCAGGCGCCGGGCACCCGCTCGGCGGCGGGCGCGTCCTCGCCCAGCCACTCGGCGAACTGCCCGAGCACCGTGGCCACCTGGCGCGGGCCGGACAGCAGGCCGCGCTCGACGCCCTCCGCCAGCGTCCGCCGGTACTGCGCGAACGCCTCCGGGAGCCTCGCCATCCGGCGGCCGATCACCTGCCACTCGGCCTCGGTGTCGGTGCCCATCAGGGTGAAGGACTCCCGCACGTCGTGCACCGGGGAGCCCAGGTTGCGCAGCGAGCGGAAGCTCTCCCCCGCCTCGTGGACGGCGAGTTCGGCGGTCAGCCGCTCGCGCAGCAGCCGGGCGCAACGGCGCTCCGCCTCGTCCTCGGCGGCGCCGGCCCGCTCGGCCTCGTCGAGCTTCGCCAGGGTGCGGCGGGCGAGGTCGGCGACGGCCTCGGGACCGGCCGGGGAGAGGTCGGGCAGCCGGTCGTCGTCAAGGTTGAGGCCGAGGTACACCGCGGTCAGCGGGTCGAGCTCGGCCAGTTCGCGGACGTGGTCGTCGGCGATGCGGCGAGGGGTGGCGCCGTCGGCGGTGATCAGTTCTTCACGCATTCGGACATCATTTCGTGGCGCGGCGGCTTTGCAACCCCTTTGCGAGCCGGGTTCGCCTGCGAAAATCCGTTCGGCGCGACCGGACCCGATCCGTCCGGCGACCATTACGCTTGGCCGCCATGGACGCCAGCCCCGCCCCGGCCGCACCCGAGCCGCGCCCGCGCCGCACCGGCTACCGGCGGCTGCCGGTCCAGCAGCGGCGCGAGCAGCTGATCGCGGTCGCCCTGGAGCTGTTCGCCTCCCGGCCGCCCGAGGAGGTGGGCCTGGACGACGTCGCCGAGGCCGCCGGGGCCTCCCGCCCGCTGGTGTACCGCTACTTCGCGGGCGGCAAGCAGCAGTTGTACGAGGCCGCGCTGCGCACCGCGGCGGACGAGCTGGCCGGCCGCTTCGCGGTGCCGCTCAGCGGGAAGCCGTCCGAGCAGCTGTCGGCGGTGCTGGACGGCTACTTCGCCTTCGTGGCCGAGCACGACGCGGGCTACTCGGCGCTGCTGCGCGGCGGTTCGGTGGTGGAGACGGCCCGCACCTCGGCGATCGTGGACGACGTCCGGCGGGAGGCGCTGCGCCGGACGCTGCGCCACCTGGGCGTGCGGGAGGCCGGGCCGCGGCTGACGCTGCTGGTGCGCTCGTGGATCGCGGTGGTCGAGGGCGCGTCGCTGAGCTGGCTGGACGAGGGGCGCGCGCTGCCGGTGGCGGAGCTGCGCGACTGGCTGGTGGACCAGTTCACGGCGATGGCGGCGGCGACGGCGCTGCACGACCCGCAGACGGCCGAGGTGCTGGCCGGGATGCTGGCGCTGGAGGGGCCGCGGCCGGAGCGGGCGGAGCGGCTGCGGGCGGTGCTGGGCGGCGCCTCCTAGCCGGCGCGGCCGCACCCGAGCGGTGCCGGCGCCCCTCCCGACCCCCGTGCCAAGGGTCGGGGCGGCCCGCGTGACTACGCCTTGCCGAGCACCTGGCGCTGGCGGCCGAGCCCGTCGATCTCGATCTCGACCACGTCGCCCGGGGCGAGGTACGGCGTGCCGGGGCGGCCCAGGGTGACCCCCGCCGGAGTGCCGGTGATGACCACGTCGCCGGGCTCCAGCACCATGAACCGGCTCGCGTAGCGGACCAGTTCGAGCACCGGGAAGATCATCTCCGCGGTGCTGCCGTGCTGCCGCCGCTCGCCGTTGACCCACAGCCGCAGGGTCAGCGCCTGCGGGTCGGCCACCTCGTCGGGGGTGACCAGCCAGGGCCCGAGCGGGGTGAAGGTCTCCGCCGACTTGCCCTTGTCCCACTGGCCGCCGCGCTCGAACTGGAAGGCCCGCTCGGTGACGTCGTTGGCGATCGTGTACCCGGCGATCACCCCGGCCGCCTCGGCGTGCGAGTCCAGGTAGCGGGCGGTGCGGCCGATCACGACCGCCAGCTCGGCCTCGTAGTCGGTCTTCTCGCCGCCGCGCGGCACCAGCACCTCGTCGTACGGGCCGACCACGGTGGAGCCCGGCTTGAGGAAGACCACCGGCTCGGCCGGGATCGCGGCCCCGGCCTCGGCCGCGTGGTCGCGGTAGTTGAGCCCGATGCCGACCACCTTGCCCGGCCGGGGCACCGGTGCGCCCACCCGCAGGCCGTCGAGGTCCAGCACCGGCAGGACGCCGGCGGCCGCGTCCCGGGCCAGGGCGGCCGGGTCCAGCCCGGCCAGGAAGGCCCCGTCGAGGTCGCGGGTCCGCCCCGAGAGGTCGTACGCGGTGCCGTCCTCGCCCAGGACGATCGGGCGCTCGGCGCCCGCGGGTCCGACGCGCAGGAGCTTCATCGATCCGTCACCAGCCTTTCGTCGCAGCTCACCGGGGCGGCGCGGAGGCCGCTCCCGAGTCCGGCAACGAGGTATACCAACGCGCCGGGGCGGCGGACCAGACCGTCCCGGTGGGCGAAATCCTCCCGGTTCGCGCTCCGGCCGCGTCCCCGGCTCGGCGGCCCGCACGGTTGACACCCCGCGGGCCGTCCGCACGGAACGGCTCAGCCGCCCTGCGCGCCGCCGCCGAGCAGCGCCCCCAGGGAGACGGCCCGCGGCCGACCCGGGCCGAGCCGGGCGGCCTCCCGCTGCCAGTGCGCGAGGTCGCGCCGCGCGTCCGCCCGGGCCTCCGGGGTGGCGCCGGGCACCTGGGCCAGCTCGTCCAGCAGGGCGGCGGCGGCGCCCGGGCTGCCGTCCCGGGCCAGCCAGAGGGCCAGGTCGTGGCAGGTGCGCAGGGTGCGCGGGTCCTCCGGGCCGCAGATCCGGGCGAAGTCGGGGACGAGCGCGGTGAGGATCTCCACCGCCTCCGCGGCCTCACCGGCCTCCCCGTGCCGCCAGGCCCGGTCGGCCCGCCGGCGCAGCTGCTCCGGGCTGGGGTCGTCCGGGCGCAGCATCCCGGGTCGGATGGCGCGCAGCCGCTCCAGCACCTCGGCGGCGCCGGCCGGCCGCTGTCCGGGCCGCTTGGCGAGCAGTTCGGCGACCAGCCCGGCCAGGGCCGGGTCCTTGCCGCGCACCCGGGGCGGGACCTCCTCCAGGTGCTTGTACATGTACTCGGCGGCCGAGGCGGCCCGGAACGGGCGGGCGCCGGTGCAGACCTCGTACAGCATGACGCCGAGCGCGTAGAGGTCGGCCCGGCCGTCCACCGGGCCGCCGGACCAGCACTCGGGCGCCAGGTACGGGACGGTGCCGACCACGTTGCCGGTGGAGGTGAGCCGGACGGTCTGGGTGACCAGTCGGGCGATGCCGAAGTCCAGGACCTTGGCCCGCTCCCCGTCCTCCACGATCATCACGTTCTCGGGCTTGATGTCCCGGTGGACGATCCCCGAGCGGTGCGCGGCGTCCAGCGCCTTGCACACGTGCCGCATCCAGCGCAGCCCCTGCTTGTGGTCCGGCCGGCCGTCCTTGAGCACCTCGGACAGCGCCCGGCCGCGGACCAGCTCCATCACCAGGTACGGGATCTTCCCGGAGCCGGACTCGGTCCACCCGTAGTCGTACACGGTGACGATGTGCGGGTTGTTGAGGCCGCCGGCCGTCCGGGCCTCGCGGACGAACCGGCTGACCGCCTCCCGGTCGGTGGCGTGCTCGGCGAGCAGCACCTTGACCGCGACCGCCCGGTCGATGGTCGTGTCGGTCGCCCGCCAGACCACGCCGAAGCCGCCCCGGCCCAGCTCCTGCTCCAGCCGGAAGCGGCCGCCGAGCACCTCGCCCTTCTCCATTCCCTCCCCCAACCCGACCGCGCCCGCTCGGCGTTCGCCGCCGGAGGGGTCGGAGGGGTCACCATAGCGGCGGGCGGGAACGAACGGGTGAACGAGCCGGGCCGACCTCCCACGGCCAGGGCCTGTCGCCGCCCCGCAGACGCGAGTTCGACGACAGGCCCTACGGCTTGGGCAGCCCGGGCGGGTTAATCTCGGAGCTCTTCACGGCCTCGTTGTCCAGGCCCCAGCGCTTGAGCACCTGCCCGTACGTACCGTTCCTGATCACCTCGTCGATCGCCCCGTTCAACGCCTTGACCAGGCCGTTGTCCTTCCGGGTGGTCGCCGCGATCTTGCCGAGGACGTCCGCGCCGCCGCCCGAGTAGGTGCCGACGACCTCGGTCTCGCCGGTCTGCACGGCGTGGAAGGCCAGGCTGGGGTTGGGGCCGGTGTAGACCTCGATCCGGCCGGAGGAGAGCGCCAGGTAGTACTCGGTGCCCTGGAAGTACTTGATGTCGATCGGCTTGAGGCCGTTCCTGACGTTCTCCTCGCTCCAGGAGACCAGCAGCTTCTCCTGGTTGGTGCCGGTGGCGACGCCGACCGCCTTGCCCGCGAGGTCCTTGGGGCCGGTGACCTTGAGGCCGCCGCCCTTCTTCGCCTCGAAGCCCAGGACGTCCAGCCGGTAGGTGGCGAAGTCGTATTTCTCCTTGCGCGCCTCGGTGACGGTGATGTTGGACAGGCCCACGTCGTACTTGCCGCTGTCCAGGCCGACGAAGATGTTCTCCCAGGAGACCGGGTTGAACTCGACCTTGAGGCCGAGCACGTTGCCGATCAGGGTGGCGAGGTCCGGTTCGACGCCGATGATGGTCTTGTCGTCGTCGGCGTAGAAGTCCAGCGGCGGGGTGGTGCCGATGGAGTCGACGACGGTCAGCGTCCCCTTCCGTCTGATCTCCTCCGGGACCAGCGCGGCGATCGCGTCGACCTTGGGCGTGGTGACCCGTTGCTGGTTCGGCGACAGGTTCACCACCGTGCCGTCCGGCGCGGTGCTGCCCTTGCCCGGGGCGAGCTCCCCGGCCGCGCCCGTGGCGCCGCTGCCGCAGCCGGCCAGGGCGAGGGCGGCGGTGAGCGCGGCGGCGGCGGTCACGAGGGCGCGACGGGGTAGGGACATGGCGGAACTCCTGCTCGGTGAAGGGGGGTTGGGGAAAGGGAGGGTCAGAGGACCTTGGCCAGGAAGGCCCGGGTGCGCTCGTGCCGCGGCCGGTCCAGGACCTCGGCGGGCGGGCCCTGCTCGACCACCACGCCGCCGTCCATGAAGACCACGGTGTCGGCGACCTCGCGGGCGAAGCCGATCTCGTGGGTGACCACGATCATCGTGGTGCCGCTGCGGGCCAGGTCCTTGATGACGTCCAGCACCTCGCCGACCAGCTCCGGGTCGAGCGCCGAGGTCGGCTCGTCGAACAGCAGCACCTTCGGCTCCAGCGCCAGCGCCCGGGCGATCGCCACCCGCTGCTGCTGCCCGCCGGACAGCTGCCGGGGGTAGGCGGCGGCCTTGTCGGCCAGCCCGACCCGCTCCAGCAGCGCCAGCGCCGTCGCCCTGGCCTCGGCCCTGGGACGACGCAGCGCGGAGACCGGCGCCTCGACCAGGTTCTCCAGCACGGTGAGGTGCGGGAACAGGTTGAAGTTCTGGAACACGAAGCCGATGCCGGTGCGCTGGCGCAGCACCTCGCGCTCCTTGAGCTCGTACAGCCGGTCGCCGGAGCGCCGGTAGCCGATCAGCTCGCCGTCGATGGCGACGTGGCCGCGGTCCAGCTTCTCCAGGTGGTTGATCGCGCGCAGCAGGGTGGACTTGCCGGAGCCGGACGGGCCGAGCACCACGGTCACCGAGCCGGCCGGGACGTCCAGGTCGACCCCGCGCAGCACCTCCAGCCGGCCGAAGCTCTTGTGCAGGCCGCGGACCTGCACCATCGGGGCGGCCGGGGTCGGGGCGGCCGGGCTCGGGTCGGGCTTCGTCAGGGTGGTCACGACTGTCCTCCGGGGGTACGGGCGGCGGCGGGCCGGGTGCGGTCCGGCAGGCTCCGGGCGAGGGCCCGGACGCGCTGCCACGGGGTGGGCGGCGGGGTGCGCTGCGCGCCGCGGGCGAAGTGGCGCTCGACGTAGTACTGGCCGACCGAGAGCACGGTGGTCAGCAGCACGTACCAGACGGTGGCGACCATCAGCAGCGGCACCACCCGGCCCGTACGGCCGTAGATCACCTGGGCCTGGTAGAAGAGCTCGCCGATGGCCATCACGTAGACCACCGAGGTGCCCTTGAGCAGCGAGATCACCTCGTTGGCGGCGGCCGGCAGGATGCCGCGCATGGCCTGCGGCAGCACGATCCGCCAGCCCTGCCGCCAGCGCGGGATGCCGAGCGCGGCGGCGGCCTCCCGCTGGCCGGCGTCCACCGCGATGATGCCGCCGCGGATGATCTCGGCGGCGAACGCGGCCTGGTGCAGCCCGAGGCCGAGCACCGCCGCGCCGAGCGCGCTGAGCACCCCGGCCGTCTCGACGTCGCCGAAGGTCGGGCCGAACGGGATGCCGACCCCGAACCGCTTGTACAGGTAGGAGAGGTTGAACCAGAACACCAGCTGGACGATCAGCGGGATCGAGCGGAACACCCACACGTAGGCCCAGGCGATGGAGCGCAGGATCGCGCTGCGGGACAGCCGCATCGCGGCCACCACGGTGCCCAGCAGGAAGCCCAGCACCGTGCCGTAGGCGGTGAGTTCGAGGGTCCGTCCGATCGCCCGGAGGATGGTGTCGGCGGTGAAGTAGAGCCGGAAGGTGGCCCAGTCCCAGCCGGGGTTGGTGGCCAGGCCGTGGGCGAACTGGGCGAGCACGACCAGCGCGGCGATCCCGGCGGCCCAGCGCCAGGGGTGCCGGGCGGGGACGGTGCGCAGGCCGGCCAGCCGGTCGAGGTCGAGGGCGGCGGCCGGGGCCGGGCCGGGCGGGGCCGCGGGGGTCCCGGTGCCGGCGGTGGCGGTGTCGGCCGTGGTGGCGGTGGTGGCGGTCATCGGGGGTCTCCTTCGCTCGGGCCGGCGCTCAGGCGTGCTCGGGCGGGCTGATCTGCGACTCCTTGATCGCCGACTCGGCGACCCCCCACTTGCGCAGGATCCGCTCGTACGTCCCGTCCTTGATCAGCTGGTTGACCGCCGCCTGGAGGGCCGGGGCGAGCTTCGAGCCCTTCTTCAGGGCGAAGCCGACGTCGAGGCGGTGGAACTCGTTGAGGAAGCGGGTCCCGGAGGCCTCCTGCGCCACCTGGTGGCGCAGGCCGTTGATGGTGGACATCTCGATGTCCACCCGGCCCTGCTGGAGGCTGGTCAGCAGGGCGCCGCTCTCGCTGAACGCCTTGACCTCGTACGGCTTCTTCCCGGCGTCGGTGCAGACGCTCTTCCGGCTGTTGAGGGTGGTCTCGAAGGTGGTGCCGGCGCCGGTGCCGATGGTCAGTCCGCAGAGCTGGACCAGGTCGGTGACCGGCTGGATCGCGGTGTTGTCCTTCTTCACCGCGAAGCCCTGGCCGTCGTCGATGTAGGTGACGAAGTCGATGGTCTTCAGCCGGGCCGCGGTGACCCCGAAGTTGCCGGTGCCGACGTCGTACTTCCCGCTGTCCAGGGCGGGCAGGATGGTCTCGAAGGCGGCCTGCTCGCGCTGCACGGTCAGGCCGAGCAGCCTGGCCACCGCGTCGGCGAAGTCCACGTCGATCCCGGCGGGCTTCCGGTCGGCCTGGTCGGTGTAGAAGGCGCTGGGCGGCGCGCCGAAGGCCGAGCCGAACCTGATCGTGCCGGCCGCGCGGACGTCCTCGGGCAGCAGCGCGGCGGCGGCCTCCGACGTCCTGAGGCCGGAGACGAGGTCCTCGGTGGCGGCGGCGGACGGACCGCCCGCCGCCGCACCCGCGATCTTCGGGTCCGAGCCGCAGGCGGCCAGGGCCAGGACCGGCAGCAGGGCGGCGGTCGCGAGCAGGCGGCGGCGGACGGTGCTGGTTCTCACGGGGGGCCTTTCAGGGAGTGGGGGCCAGAACGGGCGACTGCGGTCCGAGGACCGGCAGTTGCTTCTCGAAGGGGAGCGGGCCGATGGTCAGCGGATCGGCCGAGACGTCGAACAGCGGGGTGTAGCCGGCCGCCAGGTAGAGGTTCCTGGCCTCGGGCTGGCGCGGCCCGGTGGTGAGGTAGAACCGGGTGTAGCCGGCCGCGGCCGCCGTCCGCTCCAGCTCGGCCAGCACCCGGCGGGCCAGGCCCCGGCGGCGGTGCGCGGAGTGCGTCCACATCCGCTTCACCTCGGCGGTGCGCTCGTCGTAGCGCTTGTACGCGCCGCCGGCCACCGGTTCGCCGTCCTCCAGCAGGAGCAGCAGCACGCCGTGCGGCTCGGCGAAGGCCTCGCCCGGGTAGCGGGTCATCTCCCGGTGCGCCTCGGGGCCGTACCGGGTGACGTACTCGTGGGTGAGTTCGCGCAGCAGCGGCTCGACCAGCGGATCGTCGACGGACGCCCTGCGGAACTCCCACCCGCCGGCCGCGCTCACGCCTGCGCCGCGATCAGCTGGTGGCGGTCGCGCTCGGCCCGCTCGGCCCGGGCGGCCCTGGCGGCGTCCCGCTTGGCGACCTCCTCGCGGACGATCGGGATGACGTACCGGCCGAAGTCGATCGCGTCGTCCAGCAGGTGGTAGCCGCGCGCGGAGAGGATGTCCACGCCGAGGTCGTAGTAGTCGAGCAGCGCCTGGGCGACCGTCTCCGGGGTGCCGACCAGCGCGTTGGAGTTGCCCGCCCCGCCGGTGGCCGCGGCGGTCGGGGTCCACAGCGCGCGGTCGTAGCGCTCGCCGGCCTCGGCGATCTCGATCAGCCGCTGGGAACCGGCGTTTTCGGGGGTGGTCCCCGGCCGGTCGGCGCCCCGGCGGGCCCGGATCGCGGCCACCGTCCGGTGCGCCTTCTCCCAGGCCAGCTCCTCGGTCGGCGCGATGATCGGCCGGAACGCCACCTGGATCCGCGGCACGTCGGTGCGCCCGGCGGCCCGGGCCGCCTCCTTCACCCGCTCGATCTGCTCGGCGGTGCGGGCCAGCGGCTCGCCCCAGAGGCAGTAGACGTCCGCCTCGGCGCCGCCGGCCGCGTAGGCCGCGTCCGAGGAGCCGCCGAAGGAGACCCCGGGGCGCGGCTGCTGCACGGGGAAGACGTCCGAGACGAAGTCGTTGAAGCGGTAGTGCGGGCCCTCGTGGTCGAAGGGCTCCCGGCTGGTCCAGGCCTTCTTGACGATGCCGATGTACTCGCGGGTGCGCTCGTAGCGCTGGTCCTTGGTCAGGAAGTCGCCCTCGCGCTGCTGCTCGTGGTCGTTGCCGCCGGTGATGAAGTGGACGGTCAGCCGGCCGTCGCTGATCCGGTCGAGCGTCGCGAAGGTCTTGGCCGCGAAGGTCGGGTAGGAGACGTTCGGCCGGTGCGCCAGCAGGATCTGGAGGCGGTCCAGGTGCGAGGCGAGGAAGGCCGCCGCGGCCGCCGGCTCGGGGGCGCCGGCCCCGTACGCGAAGAGCACCCGGTCCCAGCCGTGGTCCTCGTGCGCCCGGGCCAGCCGCAGGGTGTAGTCGCGGTCGAAGGCGGCGGTGGTGCGGGCGGTGGTCTCCGAACCGTCGCCGGTGGCGGCGATGCCGAGGAATTCGACGGGCATGGCGGAACCTTTCGGGGTGGGTGGAGGTCCGGTGGGCTGCGGGTGGGCAGCACCGGAGGCGGCCGCGGCGGGGCGGCCGTCGAGCGGGTGACGGTGAGAGGGGTGCGGGAGCGGAGGTACCGGACGACGGGAGGGCCGGAGCGCAGTGCGGGGTCATCGGCGGCAGCGGGGGCCTGACGCGTCGCCGGTCGTCGACGACGGATCCGGCCGCGACGGGGCGGTCCGAGGGAGGGCTCTCCCCGCCGGGGGATCAGGCCGGACGGGCGGCCCGCTGCCGGGTCAGCCGCGACACGCCGCGGACCACACCCGACCGAAGTCGATGTGGTCGCGGGTGACCAGGGGCTGCTCGGCGTACATGGTCCCAAGTTGAACAGTCGGCCGATCGGTACGTCAACCATCCATCATTGCCGCACTGTTGCGATCTCCTGTCGCTTTTTCGACGCGCTTCGACGAAGCCGTCCGGCACCCCCGACCACCCTTGACAGCCGTCGATCGCGCGTGCGTACGATCGACGCGGAGTGCAGTGCCATGCGCCGGCCGTGTTGAGGGACACGGGCCGCGCCCCCGTACGTGACCACCGCCGTACCTCTCCCCGCCCGCACTCCGCCCAGGAGCCGCCGCCATGGCCACCCCGCAGGACGTCCTGCCCGCCCCCGCCCTCCTCGACCGCCCCGACGCGCCGCCCGCCGCCGAGGCCCGGATCGTCGCCCGCCGCAAGCCCGGCCAGTGGGCCGCGGCCGCCGTCGCCCTGCTGCTGGCCGCGATGGCGGTCAACTCGGTGGTCCGCAACAAGGCCTTCCAGTGGAGCGTGGTCGCCGACTGGTTCACCGCCCGGTCCGTACTCGACGGCCTCGCCCTGACCCTCTGGCTGACCGCCGCCACCCTCGCCCTCGGCTTCGTGCTCGGCACCGTCCTCGCCACCATGCGGCTGTCCGCCAACCCGGTGCTGCGCACGCTCGCTTGGGGCTACATCTGGGTGTTCCGCTCCACCCCGCCGCTGGTGCAGCTGCTGTTCTTCTTCAACATCGGCGCGCTCTACCCGACCCTCGGCCTGGGCATCCCGTTCGGCCCCGAGTTCGTCACGGTCAAGACCGTCAACCTGATGGGCCCCACCCTCACCGCCGTCATCGGCCTCACCCTGCTGGAGACCGCGTACGCCGCCGAGGTGATCCGCGGCGGCATCCTCTCGGTGGACCGCGGCCAGCTGGAGGCGGCGGCCGCGCTCGGGCTCGGCCGGTGGCGGGTGCTGCGCCGGATCGTGGTGCCGCAGGCGATGCGGGCGATCGTGCCGACCGCCGGGAACATGCTGATCGGCGCGCTCAAGGGCACCAGCATCGTCAGCGTGCTGGCCGTCTCCGACCTGCTCTACTCGGTGCAGCTGGTCTACCTCCAGTCGTACCGGGTCATCCCGATGCTGATGGTCGCCACCATCTGGTACCTGGTGGTCACCACCCTGCTGTCCATCGGCCAGTACTACGTGGAGCGGCACTTCGCCCGGGGCGCCACCCGCGACGGCCTGCCGCCCACCCCGCTGCAGCGGGCCCGCGCGGCCTTCGTCAGGGTGGTGAAGGCATGACGGCACTGGTCATCGTCGGCGCCGGCCCGCGCGGCACCGGGCTGTTGGAGCGGATCGCCGCCAACGCCGCCGAACTCCTGCCCGCCGACCGGCCGTTGGCGATCCACCTGGTCGACCCGTACCCGCCGGGCGCGGGCCGGATCTGGCGCCACGACCAGTCCCCGCTGCTGCGGATGAACTCGATGGCCGAGGACGTCACCATGTTCACCGACGAGCGCTCCACCCTCGAAGGACCCGTCCGCCCCGGCCCCTCGCTCGCCGAATGGGCGCCCCGGCAGGAGGAGTTCGCGCCCTACCGGGAGGTCGCCGACCCGGCCGTCCGGGCCGAGCTGCGCACCCTCGCCCCCACCGACTTCCCCACCCGCCGGGCCCAGAGCGCCTACCTGGACTGGGTGTTCCGCCGCGCCGTCGCCGAACTGCCGGCGCACGTCACGGTCACCGTCCACCGCGACACCGTCCACCGCATCGAGGGCCCGGCCGACGGCCCGCAGACCGTCCACCTCGGCAACCGGACGCTCGCCGCCGACCACGTCGTGCTCACCCTCGGCCACCTCGACTCCGTCCCGCACCCGCGCCACGCCGCCGACGCCCGGTTCGCCGCCCGGCACGGCCGCTTCCACCTCCCGCCCGCCTACTCCGCCGACGCGGCCGACGACCTGGCCGCCCTCGCCCCCGGCGAGCAGGTGGTGCTGCGCGGCCTCGGCCTCGCCTCGGTGGACCTGGTCGCCCTGCTCACCGAGGGCCGCGGCGGCCGCTTCGAGCCCACCGGGGACGGGCCCGCGCTGCGCTACCTCCCCTCCGGCCGCGAACCGGTGCTCCACCTCGGCTCCCGGCGCGGCGTCCCGTACCACTCCAAGACCGGCTACCGCCTCCAGGGGCCGCCCGCCCCGCTCCCCCGGTACTTCGACGAGGCCGCCGTGGACGCCGTGCTCGCCACCGGCGGACAGCTCGAACTGCGGCGCGACTTCTGGCCGTTGATGGCCAAGGAGATCGCCTTCGGGCACTACCACGAGCTGTTCCACGCCCACCCCGGGCGCACCGCCCTGCCCTGGCCGGAGTTCCTCGCCCGCTACGACCGGCACGGCTGGTACTCCCCCGAACTCGCCGCCCTGGTCGCCGAGGCCGTCCCCGACCCGGCCGACCGGATCGACTTCGAACGGCTCGACCACCCGCTGGCCGGGCTCGAACTCGGCACCGACGAGGAGCTCCAGGCGCACCTGCGCGGGTACGTCACCGCCGACGCCGACCGCCGCGCCGACCCCGCGCACAGCGCCGACCTCGGCGCCTTCCTCGCCCTGCTCTCGCTGTTCGGCCGGCTCCCCCGGGTCGTCGCCAGCGGCCGGCTCACCGCCCGCTCCCTCGCCGAGGAGGTGGACGAGTGGTTCTTCGGCTACTTCAGCTTCCTCGCCTCCGGCCCGCCCGGGTTCCGGCTGCGCCAGCTGCTCGCCCTCTCCGAGGCCGGGGTGGTGCGCTTCCTCGGCGCGGACGTACGGATCGAACGGGACGAGGCGAGCGGCACCTGGCGGGCCTCCGGCGCCACCGTGCCCGGCCACCACGTCACCGCGACGGCCCTGGTCGAGGCGTACCTGCCCAGGCACGCGCTGGCCCGCACCCTGGACCCGGTGCTGGGCGAACTCCACCGCACCGGACGGATCGTCGAGGAGGTGGTCACCGACCCGGACTACACCCACCGCTCCGGCCTGGTCACCATCGCCGCCGCCGACAGCCGGCTGCTGGACCCGGCCCTCGGCGGCGCCCCGCACCCGCGCCGCACCGCCCTCGGCCCGCACACCAGCCTGCGCGCGGCCGCCGCCTTCGCCCGCCCCCGCACCGACGCCCCCGGCTTCCGGCAGAACGACGCCGCCGCCCGCGCTCTCCTCCATGCCCTGGCCGCGCTCCCGGCGGCCGCCCCGGCGCTGGCGGCGTGCGCACCGTGACGACGACGGTGGGCTGAGCGCCGCGGCGGCGGCACCGGTGACCCGAGCGCCGCGGCGGCGGCACCGGCGACCCGAGCGCCGTGGCGGCGGGGCTCAGGCTCCGAAGATCTCCTCCACCAGGTCCTCGTCCGAGACGTGGTCCGGCGCGTCGAACACCACGTCCGCGACGCCCTTCAGGCCGATCCCCCGGTCCAGCGCATCCATGCAGGCCCGGGCCTGCTCGTCGGTGGCGAAGTCCCACACCCGCAGCCGCCGCACCAGCACCAGCGCCTCCATCGGGCTCATCCGCGGCGTCCGGCGGCGTGGCCCCGGCCCCTTGCGGCCGGCCTCGGCCAGCTGCCGCTGGTAGCCGGCCAGGTCCTGCCAGGCCTGCACGGTGCTCGGGTGCTGCTCGCCCAGCACCCGGACGAGGTCCGGCAGCAGCCCGTGCAGCTGGATCACCGCGCCCTGCGGGTCACCCCGGTTGGCCTGGTGCAGCGCGAGGTCGTGCCGGGCCTTCAGGACCCGGGGGTCGTACGGGCCCCAGGCGGCGTGCAGGTCGGGCAGCAGCTCGTGCATCAGCCGGATCGTGGTGATCGGCGCACCGCTCTCGCCGACGCACCAGACCAGGTGGTAGCGGGCGCCGAGGGTGTCCGGGTCGAGCGGGCCGAGCGCCGAGCGCATGTCGCCCACCAGGGCGGTCAGCAGTCGGATCGCGCCGTTCAGGTCCCCGGTCCGACTGAGGTACCAGGCGAAGTCCCGCCAGGTGCACAGGGTGTCCCGGTCGCTCGCGCCGAGCACGGTCACGCACTCCTGGGCGACGGTCTGGAGGAGCATCGCCGACTCGCCGGCCGTCGCCGCCCGGTACGCGGCCGACCGGCGCTCGCGCAGCCCGGCCCGTACGGCCTCGGAGGGCGGCGCGGCCGTCACCGGCGGCGTGGTCAGCGGCGACAGCACCGACGGGGCGGCGGGCGGCACGGCGGGCGGGGGGACGGCCGGCGGCGCGACCGGAGCGGGAGCAGCGGGCGGCACGGCGGGCGCGGGGACGACCGGCGGGGCGCTCGGCGGAGGCGGCACCACCGGCGCCGGACGCTCCACCACCGTCGGCACCGGCGCCGACGCACCCGCCCGGCCGCCCGCCCACCCGGCCAGCTCGGCGAGCCGCCGCTCGACCGTACGGGCGTCGGCCGGCCGGTCCGCCGGGTCCTTCGCCAGCAGCTCCGCGACCAGCCCGGCCACCTGCGGCGGCAGCCCGAACTCGGCCGGGTCCAGCGGCGCGGGCACCTCGTTGAGGTGCTGGTACATCAGCACCGGCGTCGAGTCCCCGCCGAACGGCCGTGCCCCGGTGAAGAGTTCGACCAGGACGCAGCCCAGCGCGTACAGGTCGGCCCGCCCGTCCACCCGGCCGCCGGTCCACCGCTCGGGCGCCATGTACGCCGGGCTGCCGACGATCGTCCCGGTGGTGGTCAGCCCGCCCGCGCCGGTGTCCAGCTGGGCGATGCCGAAGTCCAGCACCTTCAGGTGCCCGGCGTCGGTGATCATCACGTTGTCCGGCTTGATGTCCCGGTGCACCATGCCCGCGTCGTGCGCGGCCGCCAGCGCGCCGCCGATCTGCCGCCCCCAGCGCAGGCTGAGCCCGGGCTCGGGCACCCCCGCCTCCAGCACCTCGGTGAGGGTGCGGCCGGTGAGCAGCTCCATCACCAGGTAGGTGACCTCCTCGCCGCCGAGCTCGCACTGCCCGAGGTCGTGCACCGTGACGATGTGCGGGTGCGAGAGGTTGCCGGCCGCGCCGGCCTCCCGGACGAACCGCAGCGCGGCCTTCGCCCGGTCGCCGCCGTGGTGCCCGATGACCTTGACCGCCACCGGCCGCCCCATCCGGGTGTCCTCGGCCCGCCACACCACCCCGAACCCGCCCTGCCCGAGCTTCTCCACCAGCTCGTACCGGCCGTCCAGGACGTCCCCGACTCGCACGCGCCCTCCCCCTCCCGCCATGACGCCCAGACTCTACCGACGCCGGCCGCCGCCCTTCCCCCCGCCGTCGCCCCTCCCCGCCCACCCCCTCCCCCGGCCCCCGGCCAGGTGGAAGGATGGAATCGAACCCCCGCACGAAGGCGGCGGTACGCACCAGCAGAGCCCGAGGAGAGCGGCCATGGCCAAGCAGGCCCCGCAGAGCGACCCGGCGCAGGACGCCCCCGAGGTGTCCGCGCCCCAGCACGCCGCCGCCGGGCTGCCCGCCGTCGGCCACAGCCTGCGGATGGCCGCCGAGCAGATGGGCGCCCGCCGCACCCTGGCCACCCTGCTCAAGGTCAACCAGCAGGACGGCTTCGACTGCCCCGGCTGCGCCTGGCCGGAGCCGGACAAGCCGCACACCGCCGAGTTCTGCGAGAACGGCGCCAAGGCCGTCGCCGAGGAGGCCACCGAGCGCCGCATCCGCGCCGAGTTCTTCGCCGCCCACCCGGTCGCCGACCTGGCCGAGCGCTCCGGCTACTGGCTGGGCCAGCAGGGCCGGCTCACCCAGCCGATGCTGCTCGACGAGGGCGCCACCCACTACACACCGGTCTCCTGGGACGACGCCTTCGCGCTGGTCGCCGAGGAGCTGAAGGCCCTGGACACCCCGGACGGCGCCGCCTTCTACACCTCCGGCCGGACCAGCAACGAGGCCGCCTTCGCGTACCAGCTGTTCGCCCGCCGGCTCGGCACCAACAACCTGCCGGACTGCTCCAACATGTGCCACGAGTCCTCCGGCTCGGCGCTCACCGAGACGCTCGGCGTCGGCAAGGGCAGCGTCAGCCTCAAGGACCTCTACCAGGCCGACCTGATCATCGTGGCCGGCCAGAACCCGGGCACCAACCACCCCCGGATGCTCTCCGCGCTGGAGCGCGCCAAGCGGGCGGGCGCCACGATCGTCAGCGTCAACCCGCTGCCGGAGGCCGGCCTGGAGCGGTTCAAGAACCCGCAGCACGCGCGCGGCCTGGTCGGCCACGGCACCAAGCTGACCGACCTCTTCCTGCAGATCCGCCTCGGCGGGGACCTCGCGCTGTTCCGCGCGCTGAACCGGATCGTCCTGGAGCAGGACGGCGTCGACCGCGACTTCGTCGCCGAACACTGCTACGGCTTCGAGGAGTTCGAGGCCCAGGCGCGGCGGACCGACCGCGCCGAGGTGCTCGCCGCGACCGGCCTGCCCTGGGAGCAGATCGAGGAGCTCGGCCGACTGGTGCTGAAGTCCGAGAAGATCATCGTCTGCTGGGCGATGGGCCTCACCCAGCACAAGCACGCCGTGCCGACCATCCGCGAGGTGGTCAACTTCCTGCTGCTGCGCGGCAACGTCGGCCGCCCCGGCGCCGGGGTCTGCCCGGTGCGCGGGCACAGCAACGTCCAGGGCGACCGGACGATGGGCATCTTCGAGCGCCCCAGTGACGCCTTCCTGGACGCGCTGGGCAAGGAGTTCGGCTTCGAGCCGCCGCGCGAGCACGGCCTCGACTCGGTGGACACCATCCGCGCGATGCGCGACGGCCGGGTCAAGGTCTTCTTCGCGATGGGCGGCAACTTCGTCGCGGCCACCCCGGACACCGAGGTCACCGAGGCCGCGATGCGCAACTGCCGGCTGACCGTCCACGTCTCCACCAAGCTCAACCGCTCGCACGTGGTCACCGGCGCCCGCGCCCTGATCCTGCCCACCCTGGGCCGCACCGACCGGGACGTCACCGCGCGCGGCGCCCAGTTCGTCAGCGTCGAGGACTCGATGGGCCAGGTGCACGCCTCGCGCGGCGGCCTGCGCCCGCCCGGCCCCGGCCTGCTCTCCGAGACCGCGATCGTCTGCCGGCTCGCCCGCACCGTGCTCGGCCCGCGGGACACCGTGCCGTGGGAGGACTTCGCCACCGACTACGACACCCTGCGGGACCGGATCGCCCGCGTCGTCCCGGGCTTCGAGGACTACAACGAGAAGGTCCGCCGCCCCGGCGGCTTCACCCTGCCGCACGGCCCCCGGGACACCCGCACCTTCCCGACCGCGACCGGGAAGGCCAACTTCTCCGTCAACCCGCTGACCGCCCCCGAGGTCCCGCCGGGCCGGCTGCTGCTCCAGACCCTGCGCTCGCACGACCAGTACAACACCACGATCTACGGCCTCGACGACCGCTACCGCGGCATCAAGGGCGGCCGCCGGGTGGTCCTGGTCAACCCCGCCGACGCCGAGGAGCTCGGGCTGACCGACGGCGGGTACGTCGACCTGGTCGGCGAGTGGAGCGACGGCGTGGAGCGCCGCGCCCCGCACTTCCGGGTCGTCCACTACCCCGTCGCCCGCGGCGGCGCGGCGGCCTACTACCCCGAGACCAACGTCCTGGTGCCGCTGGACTCCACCGCCGACATCAGCAACACCCCCACCTCCAAGGCGGTCGTGATC